>NZ_LFKW01000127.1:4770-42225 GCF_001040865.1 Cellulomonas sp. A375-1
CCGCGGCGTCGGCCTCCTCCTTGGTGTGGTGCACGGCCCCGTCGGCGTGGTCCGGCGGCCCGTAGACCGTGTAGAGGATCAGCGGGTTCTCGCCCGTGTTGAGGAAGTTGTGGGTCCGGCCCGCCGGGACGACGACGAGGTCACCCTGCGCGACGTTGCGCTCCTCGCCGGAGACGACCGCCTTGCCGGTCCCGGAGACGAACGTGAGGATCTGGTCGACGTCCTCGTGGACCTCCTCGCCGATCTCGCCGCCCACGGGGATCGTCATGATGACGAGCTGGCTGTGCTTGCCGGTCCACAGCACGCGCCGGAAGTCCGGGCTCTGCTGCGCCACGGTCGCGATCGTCCAGTGCTCCACGGATGCTCACCTCTCACTCGCTGATGACCCGTGGCCATGATGCTGCGTCCGGGCCGCCCGCGCCTGCGCAGAGGCCGCTCGCCCATGCGCGGAGGCCGCCGACGTCAGCGCACGACGACGACCGGGCCCTCGTCCGGGTCCGGCGGCTCGAAACCCTCGAGGTAGTCGCGCGCGAGGTCGGGCGGCACGACCACGTCGTGCGGACCGGTGCCGGCTCGTCGGGCCAGGCGACGCAGGACCTCGTCGCGCGGCGTGGCCAGGTGGTGGACGACCGGTACGAGGCCGAAGGGCGCGACGAGGGCGCGGTAGGAGTCGCGGGCCGCTCGGGACCAGAAGGACGTGTCCACGACGACGTCACGGCCCTGTCCGACGAGGGCGACGAGCTGCTCGCGGAGCCGCGCGTGAACGACCTCCGCGACCGGTCCTGGCACGGGGTGGGTGCGGTGGCCGAGCCGCCACGCCTCCTCGTCGAACGAGAGCCGCGCGAACCCCTCACGCTCGAGCCGCAGCGCATGCGTCGACTTGCCGGACCCCGCGGGTCCGCACACGAGCACGACGCGTGCCGACCGCTCACGCTCGGATACGTCCACGACGCCATCCTCATCGGCCCTGGCGTGGGCGTCGAGCTCATAGGGGTGCGGCCCCGATGGGCGCTCGCCGACACGCGACGGGACGGCATCGGCGGAAGAAAGTGGGGCGGAGGTGCATCCGTGCGGCGCGCTCGGCCGGAAGAGGGTTCGTCAGGCGCCATCCCGGCGCTGCTCTCCGGAAGGACGCACCATGCGCACTCGACTTCTCGCCGGCGCCGCAGCCGGCGCCCTCGGTCTGGCCACCGTCGCCCTCGCCGCCGGGCCGGCCTCCGCCGCCGACGAGGCCCAGCTCTCCGTGCTGCACGGCGTGCCGGGCCTGACCGTCGACGTCTACGTCAACGGTGAGCTCACGCTCGACGACTTCGAGCCCGGCAAGCTCGCCGGGCCGCTGGCCCTGCCCGCCGGCACCTACACGGTCGCGATCACGGCGGCCGACGCCGCGGACGACAGCGCGCCGGCCATCGGTCCCGTGGACCTGAAGCTCGCCGCGTCGACGAACTACACGGCCGTCGCGCACCTGGACGCCTCGGGTGAGCCGACCGCCACGCTGTTCACCAACGACACGTCCACGACGAAGCCCGGCGAGGGTCGGATCACCGTCCGCCACGTCGCGGCGGCGCCCGGCGTCGACGTGCTGGCAGGCACGGACGCGGTGATCACCAACCTGGAGAACCCCGACGAGAAGGTCCTGAACCTGCCCGCGGGCACTGTCCCGGCCAGCGTCGTCGCCACCGGGACCACCGAGCCCGCCCTGCTGGGCCCGGCGGACGTGAACGTCACCGAGGGGACCAACACGATCCTGTACGCCTGGGGCAACGCGACCGTCGACCCGTCGACGCTGGCCCTGGCCACGCAGACGATCGACGGCCTGCACAGCGACCCGACCGCGGTCCAGGCCGGTGAGCTGGGACTCGTCGCGGACTCGGGCTCGACGCAGCTGTGGCCGTTCGCGCTCGGCGCCCTCGTGGTGCTCGGCGCGGCGTCCTTCGTCGTCGCCAACCGTCGGCCCGCACGCGCCGGCCGCTGACCCGCAGAGGCCGACCCGACCATGGCACGACGCCGCCTCCCGCTGACCAGGGCCCTCACCCTCGCCCTGGTCAGCGGGCTGGTCGCCGCGCTGCTCGCGGGCTGCTCCTCGAGCAGTCAGGGCACGCCGCAGCCGGCACCTGCCGTGACGTCGACGCCACCCGGACCCACGGCCACGGCGGGGCCCACCCCGGCCCTGCCCGCCGTCCCGGTCCGGGACGCGACCGCACCGGCGCCGACCCCCCTTCCGGCGCCGGTGCGGATCGCGGTCCCCAGCGAGGACATCGACATGGCGGTGATCCCCGTGGGGGTCGAGGACGACGGCAGCATGGAGCTCCCGCCGGACGCGGACGAGGCCGGCTGGTACCGGTTCGGGCCCGTGCCGGGCGGCGAGAGCGGCAACGCGCTCCTGGCCGCTCACGTCGACTCGCGGCGCAGCGGGATCGGGCCGTTCGCGGCACTGCGCGGCGTCGAGCCTGGCGCGTCGGTCGTCGTCACGTCGTCCGACGGCACCCGGCACGAGTATCGCGTGACGACCGTCGAGAAGATCGCCAAGGACCAGGCACCCCTCGACGTGTGGTTCGCCCGCAGCGGCCCGCCACGTCTGGTGCTCGTCACCTGCGGCGGGGCATGGCAGGCTGACATCGGGCACTACGCCGACAACGTCGTCGTCACCGCCGAGCCGACGGGTGACTGACGATGTCGGCGGTGGCCGTGCTCCAGGCGCAGCGTGCGCGGTCGAGCACCACGACGAGGGACATGGAGAGCTGGGTGACCGGTAGCGGCGCGGAGCGGTCCGACGCTCCGCTGCGCTCGGTCCCGCTCGCGCCCGACGAGCCCCGCCGCCGCCCGGACACCGACGGCGAGGACGTCGAGGCGCTCGGCGCGGCGTTCGCGGCCGGCGACGAGGACGCGGTCCGCGAGGCCTACCGCCGCTGGTCGACCCTCGTCCACACGATCGCCCTGCGCTCGCTCGGGACGGTCGCCGACGCGGAGGAGGTCACGCAGCAGGTGTTCGTCGACGCGTGGCGGGGCCGGCACCGGTTCGACCCCACCCGCGCGCGCCTGCCCGCCTGGCTGATCGGCATCACGCGGCACGCAGTCGCCGACGCGCACGAGCGGCGGTCGCGCGACCGCCGGCTGGTCGCGGGCGTCGAGGGCGCGCAGCCGCGCGCCGAGCACGTGGGCGCCCCCGACGACCGCGTCGTCGACAGCGTCGTGGTGGCCGACGAGCTCGAACGCCTCGGCGACCCGCAGCGCACGATCCTGCGGCTCGCCTTCTACGAGGACCTCACGCACGACCAGATCGCGACCCGGTTGGACCTGCCGCTCGGCACCGTGAAGAGCCACGTGCGGCGTAGTCTCGCCCGGCTGCGCAACCGATGGGAGGTGGACGGTGCCGTTGGATGAGACCCACGTGGACGACGA
Source organism: Cellulomonas sp. A375-1 (assembly GCF_001040865.1). Taxonomy (NCBI): domain Bacteria; kingdom Bacillati; phylum Actinomycetota; class Actinomycetes; order Micrococcales; family Cellulomonadaceae; genus Cellulomonas; species Cellulomonas sp. A375-1. The sequence continues at coordinate 8,173 of NZ_LFKW01000127.1, forward strand.
CGTGCTGGCCCTCCTGGCTCTCGGCGAGGACGCGGGCACGCCCGACGAGCGCGCCCACCTCGCGCTGTGCGAGCGGTGCGCGGGCGAGGTGGCCGCGCTGAGCGAGGTCGTCGGCCTGGCGCGCGCCGCGGACACCGAGATGGTCGCGCCCGGGCCGCAGGTGTGGGAGCGGATCGCCGCCGAGCTCGAGCTGACCCCTGCCGCACCGGCGACCGGCGCGCACGCCGCGCCTCTCGCGGGGCCGGGTCCGGGTCCGGTCGTCGGGGAGCCCGGGCCTGTCGTCGGGGAGTCCGAGGCGGGACCCGGGACCTCCGAGGCCGTCGTCGGGGAGCCGGACGCGGTCGTCGTGCCGCTGACCCGTCGGCGGCGCGTCGCGTGGGGATGGATCGCCGGGGCGGCCGCCGCGGGCGTGGTCATCGGTGGCGTCGGCGTGGGCTGGGTCCAGTCGCGCGACGACCGCGCGCAGACCGTGGTCGCCACCGCGACCCTTGAGCCGCTGCCCGGCTGGTCCGCCAAGGGTTCGGCGACCGTCCAGGTCGCGCGCGACGGGACCCGCACGCTCGTCGTCGACGTGGCCGAAGACACCGCGCCCGACGGATTCCGCGAGGTGTGGCTGCTGACCCCGGACGTGAGCGGCCTGGTCAGCGTCGGGACGCTCGCGGGCTCGTCGGGCCGGTTCGACCTGCCCGCGGGTCTCGACCTCGACGAGTTCTCCGTGGTCGACGTGTCGCAGGAGCCGTTCGACGGCAACCCCGCCCACTCGGGCGACTCGATCGTGCGCGGCGCGCTCACCGCCTGACGACCCTGCGCGCCACCCGGCGCTCGCGCGCGCCGCTGTGCCCCGGAACCGCTCGTCGGCCCGCCGAGAGTGACGTGGGCGACTCATCCCGACGACTCACACATCTCGCCCAGGAACCGATGGGGACATCGCCCGGGCAGCCGTTCGGGTGACACTCCCACGAGGTACATGCCGATGAGCTCCCAGCCGTCCACCCGCCGTTCCGCCCTGCGGGGCGCACGCTCCAGCGTGCTCGCCAAGATCCTCACCGCCGTCGGGATCGGCGCGATCGCGGCCCTGATCATCGGCGTCGTGGGGCTGACCGCGCTCGGCTCGGCCGCCGCGCGCACGACCGAGCTGTACGAGCACGACACCCTGGGTGTCCGCCTCACGCAGCAGGTCCGCTACGACTTCGCCGCGTACCGCCTCGCCTCGCTCAGCGCGACGACCGCGACGACCGCGGAGGCCAAGGCGAGCTACGAGAGCGAGCGCACGACGACGAAGGACGCGCTCACCGCGACCGGCGCCGAGCTCGACGCGCTGGACCTCGAGGGCGAGCTGGACGTCGCGGTGGACACGGTGCTCACCGACATCGAGAGCTACCACCAGCTCTCCGACGAGCTCGTCGCGCTCGCCGCCGCGGGCGACATGGAGACCTTCGACCGCAAGCGCGCCGCCGAGCTCGTGCCGCTCAGCACGGGCATCCTCGACGAGCTCGAGGGGATCGCGGACGGCCAGGCCGACGAGGCGAGCGAGTCCGCCGCCGAGGCCCGCGCCGCGAGCACCCAGACGCGCAACATCCTGCTCGTCGTCATGGCGGTGGGCGTGCTCGTCGCGGTCGGCCAAGGCATGCGCGTGGCCAAGAAGATCGTGCGCGACGTCAAGGCGGTCCAGACCGGCCTCGACGCGCTGGCCGCGGGCGACCTGACGGTCGAGACGCACGTCAAGGCCAACGACGAGCTCGGCGAGATGGCCGGTGCGCTGGACCGCGCACGGACCAGCCTGCGCGAGGCGCTCGCGGCCATGGGCGAGTCGTCGACGACCGTCGCCGCCGCGTCCGAGGAGCTGGCCGCCGCCGCGCGTCAGTTCGCGTCGTCGCAGGACGAGACCACGGCGCAGGCCGGTGTGGTCGCCGCCGCGGCCGAGCAGGTCTCACGCAACATCCAGGCCGTCGCCGCGGGCAGCGAGCAGATGGGCGCGTCCATCCGGGAGATCGCGCAGAACGCGAGCGAGGCGGCCCGCGTGGCACACACCGCGACCGGCGTGGCGTCGCAGGCGAACGACACGGTCGCGCGGCTGGGGACGTCGTCGGCGGAGATCGGCAACGTCGTCAAGCTGATCACGACGATCGCGGAGCAGACGAACCTGCTGGCGCTGAACGCGACGATCGAGGCGGCGCGGGCCGGGGAGGCCGGCAAGGGCTTCGCGGTCGTGGCCGGTGAGGTCAAGGAGCTCGCGAACGAGACGGCCAAGGCGACCGAGGACATCGCGCGTCGGGTCGAGGCGATCCAGTCCGACACCACGGGTGCGGTCGGGGCGATCGGGGAGATCGAGACGATCATCGCCTCGATCAACGACTACCAGCTCACGATCGCCTCGGCGGTCGAGGAGCAGACCGCCACCACGAACGAGATGTCGCGCGGCGTCGGCGAGGCCGCGACGGGCTCGGGCGAGATCGCCACGAACATCACGGGCGTCGCGACGGCCACCGCGCAGAACTCCGACGTCGTGACCCAGATGGGCCGTGCGATCGACGAGCTCGCGCACATGTCCACCGAGCTGCGCACCACGGCGGCCCGCTTCACGTACTGACCGCGCCTCACGCGGCGAACGACTCGAGCGCCGGCCCCTCGCTCCTCACGGCGAGCGGCCGGCGCTCGTCCGTGGTGCGCCTGCTGCCGACCGCCCGGGGGGCCCGCCGTGCGGGTGCCGACCGCCTGGGTGCCTACCGACCGGGTGCGTACCGGGCGGCGAGCTCGGCGTCGCGCTCGGCCGAGAGGCCGACCTTCAGGTCGCCCCCTCGCTCGCGCGCCCACGCGAGCGTGTCGCGCACCGTCTCGCCGAGCGGTCGCGTGGTCAGCCCGGCCGCGACCGCGCGGGACGTGTCGACCTGGAACATGCCGCGCATCTTCTCGTCGGACGGCGGGAGCCACAGCGGCAGGTCGACCCACGGCCGCACCTGCTCGGCCTCGCGCTGCTCGTCGGTCAGGACGACGGGCTGCGACGGGATGCCGGTCTCGTCGGCGACGGCCTGCAGGAGGTCGCCGAACGGCAGCGGGACGGTCGCGGCGTTGAACGTCCCCGGGACGCGGCCGGCACCGAGCCGCACGAGCCAGTCCGCGAGGTCACGCGCGTCGACGTACTGGACGGGCGAGTCGAGCGGCGGCGCGACGTGCGGGCCCGGGGTGCTGGGGCGCTGCACCCAGTAGGTGAAGCGGTCGGTCGGGTCGTGCGGGCCGGCGATGATCGTCGGGCGCACGATCGTGCGGCTGTCGAACAGCTCGGCCACGGCGCTCTCGCACAGGGCCTTGAGGCCGCCATAGGTGTCGCCGTCGACCTCGTCGGGAACCGGTCCGTCGAACGCGGCCAGCGGCGCGTCCTCCGTGGTGCCGGGCTGCGCGAGGTTCGCGTACGTCGAGATCGTCGAGACCAGCACGTAGTGGTCGCACCGGCCGACGAGGTGCGCGGCGCTGCGGCGGACCTGGTCGGGGTGGAACGAGGACAGGTCGTGCACGACGTCCCACCGCCCGTCCGCAAGCGCTGACACGTCGCCGTTGCGGTCGCCGCGCAGGTGCGTCACGTCGGCGAACAGGCCGGGGTTGGACCGGCCGCGGTTGAACATCGTGACGTCCCAGCCGTCCTGCAGCAGGCTCGTGACCAGGTGGATGCCCACGAACGTCGTGCCGCCCAGCACCAGCGCCTTCGGTCGCCCCCTCATCCCGCCGACCCTAGCCCCCACCCCACCCCGCCCGCCGCGACCCAGCACTTACTCAGGCCACCACGCGTCTGAGCCGGAGCAACCGCTGGCTCGGCCCACCGCGCAGCAGCGACCCCGCGCCTACTCAGGCCAACACCCGTCTGAGCCGGAGCAACCGCTGGCTCGGTCCGTCGCGCAGCGGCGACCTCGCGCGTCGGCAGCGGCCTCTTCACGTTGTCGGACCGCGGGTCTAGCGTCGTCCGGCATGGACGCAGTCGTCGAGTACCTCCTCTCCGGAGACCCCGCGATCCGCTGGCAGGTCCTGCGCGACCTCGTCGGCGCACCGGACGACGAGGTCGCGGCGGAGCGGGCGCGCGTCGCCACCGAGGGGTGGGGTGCGCAGCTGCTCGCGGAGCAGGCCGACGACGGCCGGTGGGACGGCGGCACGTACCGGCCGGGCTGGGCCGACGAGTCGCGCCCCTTCTTCGACGCGTGGACGGCCACCCACTTCGCCCTGCAGTCCCTGGTCGACCTCGGGCTGGACCCCGCGAGCGCGCAGGCGCGCCGCGCCGTGGGCCTGGTGCGGGACCACGTGCGGTGGGAGTACGACGGGTCGCCGTACTTCGACGGGGAGGTCGAACCGTGCATCAACGGGATGGCGCTCACCGCCGGGGCGTACTTCGGCGAACCCGTGTCCCGCATCGTCGACACCCTGCTCGGCGGACAGCTGCCCGACGGCGGGTGGAACTGCTGGGCGCAGGACGCGAGCGCCGTCTCGTCGTTCCACTCGACCATCTGCGTGCTCGAAGGACTGCGCGCGCTGGAGGCGGCGGGCGGCGCCACGGAGGCCACCCGCACCGCACAGGCGGCCGGGGAGACGTACCTGCTCGACCGCGGCCTGCTGCGGCGCAAGAGCACCGGCGAGCTCGTCGACCCGCGCATGACGATGCTGTCCTACCCGGTGCGCTGGTACTTCGACGTCCTGCGCGGCCTCGACCACTTCCGGCTGGCCGGCCGGCGCGACCCGCGGCTGAGCGACGCCGTCGAGCTGCTGCGCGCCAAGGCCGGCCCGCACGGCCTGTTCCCCTACGAGAACTGCCACCAGGGCCCGACTCTGTTCGACATGGAGGCCGAGGCCGAGGGGTTCCCGAGCCGCTGGGTGACGCTGCGCGCCCTGCGCGTGCTGCGCTGGTGGGACGCCTGACGCGCCGCGTCAGCGGTACTGCGCCACGAGCGGGCACTGGAAGGGGTCACGCGCGGCCAGCCCCACGGCGTTGAGGTGTCGCACGACGATCCCCCACGACCGCGGCAGGCTCGTCTCGGCGTAGGAGATGCCGTGCTCGGCGCAGAACGCGCGGACGGTCGGCTGCAGGCGCCGCAGGTTCGGCCGGGGCATGCTCGGGAACAGGTGGTGCTCGATCTGGTAGTTCAGCCCACCCATGAACAGGTCGGTCGTCGGCCCGCCGCGGACGTTGCGGCTCATCAGCACCTGGCGGCGCAGGAAGTCGAGGCGCGCGTCCCGCGGGACCAGCGGCATGCCCTTGTGGTTGGGCGCGAAGACCGCGCCCATGTACACCCCGAACAGCCCGAGCTGGACGCCGAGGAACGCGAACGCCATCCCCACGGGCAGCAGCCAGAACACGATCCCGAGGTAGCCCCCGATCCGCAGCGTCATGAACGCGATCTCGACCGGGCGGCGCTTGACGGTCCCGCGGCCGAACACGGTCTTGACCCCCGACACGTGCAGGTTCAGACCCTCGAGCAGCAGCAGCGGGAAGAACAACCAGCCCTGCCGCTGCGTGAGCCAGCCCTTGAGGCCGGTGCGGACGGCGCGCAGGTCCTGGGTGTGGAAGATGATGACGTCCGTCGCGATGTCCGGGTCCGCGCCGATCTGGTTGGGCTTCGCGTGATGGCGCGAGTGCTTGTGCTGCCACCAGCCGTAGCTCATCCCGGCGTACAGGTTCGCGATGACCAGGCTCGACCAGTCGTTCCACCGCCCGGAGTCGAAGATCTGGCGGTGAGCGGCGTCGTGGCCCAGGAACATCACCTGCCCGAGCAGCACGGCGAGCACCGCGGCGACGACGAGCTGCCACCACGAGGGCCCGATGACGACGAACGCGGCGAACGTCAGCGCCAGCAGCGCGGTCAGCGCCAGGAAGCGCACCCAGTAGTACGCGTGGCGTCGGCGCATCAGTCCGGACTCGTGCACGGCGTGGCTCAGCGCGGTGAAGTCGCTGACCTGCCGCTCACGGGCCGGGACCGCGCCGGCCGTCGACTGCGTCGCGGCACGTGACAGCCCGCTCGGCGCGGGTGTCGCGGCGCCGCTGGGGCTCGTCGGGCGCACGGCGGCCTACTCGAACCGGATCGACTCGACGGCCGCGTGCGTCGCGGCGGCCCGCTGACGCTCGTCGACGGCGAGGGCCTCGGCCGCGACGGCCCGTTCGGAGGCACGGGTCCGCAGGTCCCCCGCGAGGTCGCGGAGCATCGCGGCAAGCGCCGCAGCGAGGCCGTCGCGGAGCTGGGCGAGGGTCGTGTTCTCGATGAGCAGACGACGGTCGGCGACGACGAGCCGCAGCGCGGGCCCGTCCGTCGGGGCACCGATCTGCGCGCACAGGCCACGGGCCGTCGCGGGGTCCTCGATACGGGCCCGCTCGGACTGACTGACCTGCCGGGAGAACACGGCCGGGACCGTGTAGGCCGCAGGCTCGTCGGGCGTGCCGAGCTGCAGGGGGAGCCCCGTCTCGAGGACGGAGAGCAGATGCAGGTCGCTCGCGGCGGCGGGACCGGTCGGGGGGCTGGCGGTGGTGGTCATGGCGGCGACCTCTGTTCAGCTGGAGATGGACGGCGCGGGTGCGCGCCGATCAAGGCTCAGACGGTCGATGCCGTCGCGGCCTGCCGGTCCGTGCGGATGCGGCGGCGCAGCTGGCCGATGCGCAGGCTCCCGATGACGAGGGCGATCAGGCCGACGCCGATCCCGGCGATGAGCAGGACGAGCGAGAGCGGGGCCGAGCCGGACATCCCGAGGAACGTGACCTCGACGGGCGTCGTGTTCTGCATCATGAACACCACCAGGGCGATCAGGACGAGGACGCCGACGCACACGCCGACCCATGCGGCGCCGGTCCGCGAGCGCAGCGGTCGGTCTGTGGGCGACCCTTGCGTCACCTTCGACGGCCGGTAGCCGTCCGGCAGCGGGCGCATCGGCACGTCGAGCGGGGACGAGTTGGGGCGTGAGGTGGGGGTGTTGCGCTGGACGGGCATGACGCCCTCCTTCGACGTGCCAGGAGACGGGCCCTCGACTGAGGGCTGGCCATCCCGGGACTTCTTTCATCGTACGCCCGTTCGAGCGAATTGGCCCGGTTCGGGGGCCTGCACCTCAGGGGTGGGAGGTGTCCGCCCGTCCGTACCGGTCCGCGAGCCGCACGACGTCGTCGCGCCACCCCGGGCCCGCGGTCGAGGACTCCGCGAGCAGCACGTCGGTCACCGCGGTGAGGCGGTGCAGCACGCCGGCGGGCAGGTGCACGACGTCGCCGGCGCCCAGCTGCTGCGGCATCAGGAGATCGGCCGCCGCGCCGTGCTCGATCAGCGCGTCGCCGGACACCACGACCATCGTCTCGTCCTTGTCGACGTGGTACTGCAGGCTGAGCTGCTCACCGGCCCGCACCACGAGCAGCTTGCCGACGTAGCCGTGCTCCCCCTCGGCGTAGATGTGCTCGTGCCCCCACGGCTTGACCTGCACGGTCCCGACGGTGAACCGGGCGTGCGGTCCGGTGCTGACGGTCATGGTGCTCCCTCGATCGGTGCTGCGGGGTCCTGCAGGGTGGTGGCGGCCGCGGCGGGACGCAGCGCGTCGAGCAGCGGGTCGAGGTCGACGAGCGCGAACCGTGTGGCGGTGTCGCTGCTGCCGTACGGCACGACGAGCGTGCGGCCGTGCAGCATCGCGCCGCACGAGTAGACGACGTTCGGGACGTAGCCGGAGCGCTCGTCGTCCGTGCCCGTCAGGAGCGGGTGATCGAGCCGTCCGACGACGCGCGTCGGGTCGTCGAGGTCGAGCAGGAGTGCGCCGATGCCGTAGGTGCGCATCGGCCCGACCCCGTGCGTGAGCACGAGCCAGCCGCGCTCCGTCTCGACCGGAGGCCCGCAGTTGCCGAGCTGCACCAGCTCCCAGCCGCGCTCGGGGCGCTGCACGACGACGGGTGGTCCCCACCGGAGCAGGTCGTCGGACGTCGTGACCGCGTTGCTCTCCCGGTCGGCGCGCGACAGGGCGACGTACCGGCCGCCCACCTGCCGCGGGAACAGGGCCAGGCCCTTGTTGCGTGCACCCGGTCCGCCGACCGGCCGGCTCGACACGTGCGCGAAGTCGGTCGTCGCCAGGAGCTGCATCGCGATCTCGTGACCGTCGAACGCGGTGTAGGTGCCGAGGTAGGTGACCGTGCCGTCGGGCGCCGTGAAGCGCACCAGGCGGACGTCCTCGATGCCGTGGCTCTCGGTCGCGGTCTGTGGCATCAGGACGCGCTCGGGCACGGCCGAGTCAGGCGGGAACGTGACGTCGTAGCTGCGTCGGGCGATCCGCTCGAACCGCTCGACCGTGCGCGACGCCGACCCGCGCGTGAGCCGCTGCGCGCGCAGCTCGCCGTACGCGCGGTCGAGGTCCGCGCGGCCGAACTCGCGGCCGAGCGCGGCGAGCACGAAGTCCGCGTTCGCGTGGTCGTCGTCGACGTCCTCGTCGATCTCCTGGGCGAACAGGGCGCGCGCGTAGCGGGGCTCGGCGACCACCGGCTGCCGGGTGTGCGCGGGTGTCGCGTCGAGCGCGATGACGCCCGCTGCGTCGATCACGCCGGTGCGCAGCTCGAGGCTCGACACGTGCCCCTCGCCGAGCGCGCGCAGTGTCAGCACGAAGCGCGTCGCGCCAGCGGGCAGGCCGCTCTGGTCCGGGTGCGGGACCATCGACGGGTTGAACAGCGCGGTCGACTCGACCGCGTACTCCTGCGTGAAGTACGCGCCCACGAGCCGGCGCCGGTGCGCGGGCAGCTCGTCGGCGTGCGCGAGCCGGTGCCGCACGAGCGCGAAGTGCGCGTCCCACGTCCCGGCGAGGTCGTGGTGGCGGTGCCCGAAGTCGGCCGTCAGCTCCCGCAGCTCACGCTCGACCTCGTCGTCGTCGAGCGCCAGGACCCGCGCGAGGACGGCGGCCGAGCGCGACTCGCCGGCCGTCACCATCTCCTGGCCGGGCAGGAACAGCCGCGTCACGACACGGTCGGGGTCCGGGCGCAGCACGTGCGCGGTGCGGCGCACCCAGGGCGGGTTGCCGGTGGCCGTCACGGCGCGACCGCGGGACCCGTCCCGACGAGCTGCGCGCACGCGAGCCACGCGAGGGTCGACTCGGCGCCCTGGTTCCGGTTCACGCCGTCGCGCTCGAGCCCGTCGAAGCCGCCGCCGGTCGCGGCGTCCCGCACGGGCACACCCGTGTCGTTGGCGCCCTCGAACCAGGCGGCGCAGCGCTCGAGGACCACGGACCAGCCGGGGTCGCCGGTGACCCGCAGGGCCGTCGCGGCGGCCTCGGCGAGCGCGGCGGCTTCGATGGGCTGCTGGTCGAACCCGGGCCGCGCGTCGTCGCGCCCGCGCCCGCCCGCGGGGACCACCGAGAGGTGGTCGTCGACCGTCTGCTCGGCCACCAGCCAGTCGAGCAGCCGGATCCCGTCCGCGAGCAGGCCGTCGTCCGCGAGCGCGTCCCCGACCGCGATCATCGCTTCCGGCAGCACGGGGTTCGCGTACGTGAGGCGGCTCTCGGGCCACGGCCAGCGCGCGTCCCGCACGGGACGCGCGAACCGGCGACGGGCGTTCTGCAGCAGTCGCAGCGCACCCGCGTGGTCCGGCGTGGCGCGCAGGAGCTCGACCGCGCCGAGCGCCGCGTACGCGGTGGCCCGCGGGTACGACGAGCGGGCGCACGTCGCGGCCGACGCCCCACGACGCGCGTCGTCGGCGAGCTCCGCGTCCGGCACACGGGCCGCCGCGGTGCCCATCGCCCACAGCGCGCGCCCCCAGTGGTCACCCGACGACGGTGTGTCGAGCCACGCGCCGTCCGGGGTGCGGCGGTTGTGCATCAGGCCGCCCTTGCGCACCGCCGAGCGCACGAACCGTAGGTAGACGCGGGTCAGCGCGAGCGTCTCGTCGTCCTCGCGCGTCCCGTCCTGCCGCAGGGCGCGGGACGTCACGACGAGCGCGCGCGCCACATCGTCGACGCACATGCCGTGCTCGACGCGCGGCTGCGTGCCGAGGGCGTGCTCGTACAGCCCGGTCGGCGTGGTGAGGCGGGCGAGGTGGTCGAACCGCACCCGCCGGTCGGGCACCGTCGCGAGGACGGTCGTGGGCGCCATCAGACGGCTGCCGGGAGCGCGACGTGCCGCACGCCGGCGGCGACGTCGAGGTACTGCGCGGCGACCGCGGGCCACAGCAGCGCGGCGGTGAGGCGTCGCGCCTCGGCGGCCATCGCGTCGGCGACGCCGTCGACGGTCAGCACCCGCTCGAGCGCGGCGGCCATCGCGGACGGGTCGCGCTGCGGCACCAGGATCCCCGCCCCGCTCGAGAGCAGCTCGACGGCGTGCGGGAACCGCGTGGAGATCACGGGCTTGCCCGCGGCGACGGCCTCGGTGAGCACGCCGGACGTGACCTGCTCGTTGGAGTCGTACGGGAGCAGGACGACGTCCGCGCTGCGGACCACCGCGCGCAGGTCCGCAGCAGGCAGGTACCGACCGTCGAAGCGCACCGACTCCGTCAGCCCCAGGTCTCGGGTGAGGGCCGTCAGCCGGTCGCGGTACGCCTCACCGTCACGTTCGAGCACGCGCGGGTGCGTCTGCCCGACGACGAGGTACGTGGGCAGCGGCGCGCGGCCGCGCAGCTCCGCGAGCGCCAGCAGCGCCCACTCGATCCCCTTGCCCTGCGAGAGCAGCCCCCACGTGAGGACGGTCCGCGGCCGCGCGCTCGTCGTGCGCCCCGTCCCTGCCGTGGCGCGGTTGTCCTCCGCACCGTGCGGGACGACGGTGACGCGCGCCGGGTCCACACCCCAGCCCGCGACCAGGCGGTCCCGCGCGGTCGCGGTCATCGTGATGAGCGCCGCGGACCGCTCGACGAGCTCGGCCAGCACGCGGTGCTGGTTCGGCGTCGGGCGGGTCAGCACCGTGTGCAGCACCGTCACGACCGGCACTCGCACCCGCGCGACCAGGTCCAGCACGTCCTGCCCGTCCGGCCCGCCGTAGATCCCGTACTCGTGCTGGACCAGCGCCACGTCGAACTCGTCGAGCGCCGCCGCGGCCCGCCGCGCACCCTCGTCGTCCCCCGCGACCCACTCGTGCACGACGAGCGGCGCCGCGCCCTGCGGCTCGTCGACCAACCGCACGACCCCCACGTCCGCACCCGCCGCGAGCAGGTGCCGCACGAGCGCCGCGCTGAACGTCGCGATGCCGCACTGGGTGGTCGGATAGGTCGACAGAACTCCGAGACGGACGATCATGAGGGGGCTACTTCCCTGTACCTGCGCGCAGCGTGAGTGCTGCCGTCCACGGTGGGAGAAGGAGAAGGCCGCGTCCCCGGGGGCGCCTGGGTGCCGGCGCCGGGTCGTCCTTGCCGGAGAGCTGACACCCGACGAGAACACCCCGAGCCTAACAGCGCGGCGTACGCTCGGCCCGACCCCGGGAGGTCCACCGTCAGAGTCGCCGTGCTCGCCTCGATCGCCCACCGCGTCCCGCCGCGCGGCTACGGGCCGTGGGAGCAGGTCGCCTCCACGCTCGCCGAGGGCCTCGTCGCCCGCGGGCACGACGTCACCCTCTTCGCCACCGCCGACTCCGTGACCGCGGGGCGCCTGCACGCCGAAGCACCCGCCGGGTACGAGGAAGACCCGTCGATCGACGCGAAGGTCTGCGAGGCCCTGCACATCGCCGCCGTCTTCGAGCGCGCCGACGAGTTCGACGTCATCAGCAACCAGTTCGACTTCCTGCCGCTGGTCTTCAGCCGGCTCACCGCCACACCCGTGGTGACGACGATCCACGGGTTCTCGTCCGAGAAGATCGTGCCCGTCTACCGCGCGTACGACGACGTCGCGCACTACGTCGCGATCAGCGACGCCGACCGGCATCCGTCGTTGACCTACGCCGCGACCATCCACCACGGCATCGCCTCGTCGTCGTTCACCCTCGGCGCCGGCGACGGCGGGTACCTGCTGTTCCTCGGGCGGATCCACCCGGACAAGGGCACCGCGACGGCGATCGCCGTGGCCTTGCGTGCGGGGCTGCCGCTGGTGATCGCGGGGGTGGTGCACGACGCCGAGTACCACGAGCGGTTCGTCCTGCCGCACGTCGACGGTTCTCGCGTGCGGTACGTGGGGCCCGTCGGGCCTGCTGAACGTGACCGGCTGCTCGGTGGGGCCGTGGCGCTGCTGCACCTGATCGACTTCCCCGAGCCGTTCGGGCTCTCGGTGGTGGAGTCGATGATGGCCGGGACGCCGGTGATCGCGTACCCGCTGGGGTCGATGCCGGAGCTAATCCGGCCGGGGGTGTCCGGGATCCTGGTCCGTGACGAGGCCGATGCCGTCGCGGCCGTGCTCGAGGCGGCTCGTCTCGACCGCGCATCCGTGCGCGCTGACGCCGTCGCCCGGTTCTCGTCGGACCGCATGATCGACGACTACGAACGCCTCTTCACCCGCATCATCGGGCAACTCCCGCAGTGAGTCGCCGTGTCGACCCGCGGGCGCTCGAACGCCGACGGCACACCACCGGGCGGACGAGTCCCCCGCCAGCGACCGACGACGTCACCCGCTCGAACGGTTGCAGTTATAGGTGTAGGCGTCTTACGGTTGCAAGTGCCACACTCCGTTGCGGAGATCGCGGAAGATGCCCCGCAACAACAGGCAACTCTCAGGGAGACATCATGGCCACGACCGTTGCCGCGCGACAGGACCTGCTCACCGACGCACGCGACGCGAAGCTTGCGCAGCAGGTCCTGACCTCGCTCGAGGGACCTGACGGCTTCCTGGTGGTCGAGCGCGCCGACACCGCGGCGCAGCCCCTTCCCCGTGAGACCGGCCGCCTGCTGCAAGAGGTCCTCCGTTCGGTCGCGACCGGCTCCACGATCACCATCACGACGACGCCACGCGAGGTGACGACCTCGGCAGCGGCGGCGATGCTCGGGATCTCTCGACCGACGCTGATGAAGCTGATCAAGGACGGCTCGATCCCGGCCCACAAGGTGGGGACGCACACCCGGCTTCTCTCAGCGGACGTGCTCGAGGCGAAGCGGGCGCGCCGAGCCCGCGAGCGTGCGGCGTTCGCCGCACTCCTGGAGCTCGAGGACGACGAGGTGTGACCCCAGCGCTCAGGTCTGTTCCACTACGTCCGGCCCGCCGACGGACCCGGTGCTCGTGAGCGCCAGAGGCACGAGCTCGCGGGCCTCCCGCACCCGTCTGTAGACGAGCGACGGCGCCTTGCGCCGCTCGCGCTCATACGGCTCGACACGCACCGACTCACCGTTGCACCCGAGCTCGAAAGCCCCGGTCTTGGCGTCGTAGTCGACGACCTCGCAGTCCGCCCGCGGCGCATCGAGGAGCACCGAGCCGTCCTCGACGAAGTCCTTGGCGATCCCGACGACGACGCGGGCCGCACGAATGGCGATGAACCCGTCCCGGTTGGTGATGGCACGCGGCGCTCCACGCGCCACATCGATCCCCCCGATCTCCTTGGTACGCGGCACCGCGACTCCCGAGAGGAGCATCACAAGGCCGTCGTCGGTTCGCCAACGCAGCTCTTGCAGCAGGTCGTCGCGCTGCTCAGCCCCCAGCCCGACGACCTCGATCGCCGTCGGCGTCGGCGGTTCGACATCCGGGATCGCGTCCGCCACCGCCTCGGCGAGCTGCCCGGCGATGTCGCTGACCGCACGCTTCGTCCTGGAGCTCAGGCCCTTGCCCGGCGCCGCGTCGATGCGTCGTAGGCGCTGCTGCAGCACTGCGACCTGCTCCGCGGCCCGTTGCCGCCACTCGTCGGTCCGCTCGGACGCGGATCTCGCGATCAGTTCTGCGTACTCCGGGTCGCTCTGGCCCAGCGCGCCGGCTCGGAGCAGCTCGTATCCCAGCCAGCAGTCAGCAGCAGCGTGGAGGTTCACCGCATCGCGTGCGATGTGCCCGGCCTCGCGGCGCAGCACCTCGTGCCGGTCCGCGGCTTTGGCGGCACCCCGTCCCAGGCTGTCGACGCGGCGGCCGAGGAGCCGGACGGTGCTGCGGCAGTACGACTCGAGCGCATGCCCATCCCCACGCAGCTCCTCGAGCGTCGATTCCGGCACACGGCCGAGCTCGATCGCCCAACGCGACTCGCGGATGACGCGGTCGATGCGCGTCTCGATCTCGCTCGACCGCACCTCGCGCGACTCGTCGAGCAGCACGTCGATCCGTGCCCCAACCCGCTCGACCGCCTTCTGGATCCGCACGAGCTGGAGCTGAACGGCCGCGAGGGCCACGCTCGTGCCGAGCGACGCGGCGACAGTCGCCATCGTCGTCGCTGCGGCGATCGAGGTGAATGCGGCGTTCCCGACGATGACACCGTTGGAACCGACGACGTTCCCGAGCAGCAGACCGTTCGACTGCATCAGGTGGGCGCCATTGCGCAGGAGCGCCATGGTGTGCGGGGCGAGCTGGACGATTCCTTGGAGGTCCTGGAGCGCTCGGACCGCGCTTCCAGCGCCGCCTATGGCTGCACCAGTGGCCCCTATCGCGCCGATCGCCCCGGACCGGTCTAGACGGTCGTCGGTTGCAGAGTCACCCCGAGACGGGCGACGACCTCCCGTGCACGTTCGACGTCGTGGGCGAGGACCGCGACCTTTCCGCTGTCGTCCAACGCGACCAGCCTGACATCAGCCTGAGCAACGTCCTGCTCGTCCACCACTAGCCTCCACGCGACGATCCGCCCGTGCTCGAGCACGTCATGGTGCTATCGGCGCGATCGCCATCCGGCCTGAGCGACTCGACCAGATCGGGGTATCGCTCGTCGACCTAGTACCCAGCTGGCGGCTCGATCGCGACGCTCCCGACTCCGAACGGCCCCCCGAGCCTCCACCCCACGATGTCCAGGGCCCTCAGAGGCGTGATCGAGGGGCCGGCCGCGGGCGTCAGCGCCGCAAGCTCTTCCCAGCGCTCGGTCTGCGTCGACAGATCAACGCGTACGGCCTCCAGCCACAACGTCGCGAACGACTCCCACAAGCGGTCCTTCGCCGGAGGAACCGGAGCGCCCGGCCCATCCTGGTAGCACCGCCGGATGTGCTCGTCGTAGAGGGGGAAGATCCGAGGCCTCTTCCGGTGCAGCACCTTCGACAGCTTCGTGAGCTTCACCCCGGCGATCCGGGGATGGTCCAGCACGCCGATCACATGGGCGACCGCCGCGATGTCATCCGGCTTCGCTGTCGCGAGGTCAACTGCCGTCGGGACATGAGCGAGTCGTTCGTTGACCTCCTCGAGGGCGTCAAGGAACGCGTAGTAGGCACGCAGGCTCAGCCCAGCATTGAGCAGCTCCGGTGCGAAGAGATCCTGCGGGCCGACGAGGTCGGTGGGGGCACCTGGATAGGCGTCGTACGCCGGGTACGCCCAGTTCTCGCGCGGCGTCGTCAGATAGCGCTTGACGAACGCTGACGCCTCGTCGGAGCTCCACGAGCGTCCGCCTACCCGGACAACAGACATGCCTCCCCCTCGCATCGGTCAGTAGGCCCGGCGCCACGTCGACGCACGCAGCGAGCGGGCCACGTTGGCAAGCCGCGGCATCCCGACTAGAGCACACATAGGCCCGGCCCACCAGGTGCTCCTCAGATCGGCGATCATGCGGGTGCCCACGTGACGGCCTCGCGCAGCCTCATGCGCACCGCCTCCCCGCCCACCTCTTCCACGTACCCGCGAGGCCCGACGACGACGAGCAGCACCCGCGCCCGCGACAGCCCCGTGTAGAGCATCGTCCGCGCCCGATCTACGTCACGGACCCCGTTCACGGCCAGCACGACCACGGTCCGCTCGAGCCCCTTGAACCCGAGCACGTGCCCGTAGAACACGTCCTGCCCGCCGAAGAAGCCGTCCCAGTACTCCTGATGCCCCGCCAGCTCGACGGTCTCGACCTGCAGCGGGTGCCGCCGCCCGGTGGTGAGCAGCGCGATCTGCCCGGGCTCCCACCCCTCGGCGAGCAGCGCGTCGACCGCGTCGTCGGCCGCCCCCACGGCCTCGTCGGCCGGCACGTCGACCACTCGTACTGGTGCGCCTGCCCACCCGCGCGGCCGGGTGATGCCGGTGTGCAGCGCGCCGCAGAGCTGGGCGATCTGCTTGGTGGAGCGCAGGTTCTCGTCGAGCGTGATCGCGGTCAGCTCGACGGGCGCGGTCCCGGAGCGCGGGAACACGCGCTGGCCGTCGTCCGAGAACACGGCGAGCCGGCCGGCGTCGGGGTCGCGCAGGCAGCGCAGGAGGGCGGGCCACCAGGCGTCGCCGAAGTCCTGGGCCTCGTCGACGACGACCGCGTCGAACAGCTCGCCTGCCGGGCGCTGCGCCGCGAGGTCGCCGAGCTCGCGCGGGAGGCGCTCCTCCCAGTCGGCGGGGTCTCTGTCGTCGCCCGGCGCGGCACCCCACCGGACGGGCAGCTCGTGGAACAGCCCGACGTACGCGGGCCGCTCACGCGCGGGCCAGGTGGCGGTCGCGCGTTCGAGGTAGCGCGCCAGCCCGCGGGAGTAGCACATGAGGGCGACGCGATCTCCGGCGCGGGCGCGACGCCGCGCGTGCTCGAGCGCCAGCCACGTCTTGCCCGTCCCCGCCCCGCCGACGACGTGCACGCGCGGCAGCGCATCGAGGTACCGCATCGCGTGCGCCTGCTCGCGCGTCAGCCGGTCCAGGTGGTCCTCGTACTGCGCGGCGTCCGCGAGCGCCTCGGCCTGCGACGGGAACCCGCCGGTCAGCCATCCGACGAGCGCCTCAGCCGCGACCTCGTCGAGCGGAGCGTGCCCCGTCCCGTGGTCCTCGATCGCCCGCCGGATGACGTGCACGGCTGCCGCCCCGTCGGTGACGTCGTCGCGGTCCAGGAGCATCGTCCGCGGGAGCTCCGGAGCGTCCCACGACGCCGGGACGTAGACGTGCGGCAGCGCGACGAGGTGCGCTGTCCTGGTCCGGGCCGCGGCCAGACCCTGTCGGTCGAGCAGCCGCAGCAGCGTGTGCTTCGCCGACTGCACCTGGCTCACCGGGTCGATCGAGTGCCGGTGCTCGCCGGACCCCTGCCACCACTGCCCGTCCTCGCGCGTGACGTGCCCGCCCTTGACCTCGACCGCTGCGACACCGAGGCCGGGCCAGACGACGAGCAGGTCGATCTCCCGCTCCGTCGCGCCGTCCTGCAGCGCCGTCCCGGCGAGCAGCACCACGTCATCTGGCAGGTGCTCGCACAGCGCCTCCCACACGCGCTGCTCCGCGCCGCCGTCGTCGGGGAACGACGGGTGCTCGGGGTAGGTGCGCGGCACGGGGGCTCCTCGAGTCGACTCCTCGCAGATATCGACACGATGGACCCACCACTCAACTCACCGCACCCGCTCAGCGGCCGCCGCCGTCGGCGGGCCCCGCACGCTCGACGATCGGGCACAGTTCAGCGCTAGTCGACGAGCTTGGTGCGCAGCTCGATCACATCGAACTCGACTCCCTGGTCCACCGTCACGGCCGTCCCCTCGGCCTCACGCCACCTCTGAGCGGGGTCGTCGTCCAGCCGGTACTTCGCCGACCACGTGGTCGTCAGAGTGATGTGCGCGTTCCCCCGCTCGCCGTACACGTGCGTCAGGTCGAACGCCGGGTAGGGGCGACCAGGCTCTCGTGTACTCAGGGTCTCCCCATCGCCGAAGTCCCACGTGTACTCGACTGGCGACACCACGACGTCGACTCCGTAGGTGCCGAACAGCACGACGTGGTACTCGCGCTCGGCCGGCTCGGCGTAGACGATCACCGGCTTGGTGACCAGCATCGGGCCCTCGGAAGGCTGCTGGTTCACCGTCAGCGGTTCGATCTTGAGTCTGCGTAGGTCCCGTTCCCCGAACTGGGGCAAGAGGTCCGAGGGGCAGGCCCAGTCCGAGCGCATGTTCCAACCCGTTCCGTCATTGACGAGCCGGCGCCGCCACAGTGGAGCTACCGGTGGACCGTCCTCGCACGTCAACGACAGCGGCGGCGACTCGGGGTTCGTCTGTGGACAGGGCGCAGACGAGGCTGGGGTGAGCAGGCAGTCTGCCGTGCGCTCGTACTCGAACGTACGCTGGCCGGGTGGGCGCGCAAGGTCGGCCCGGCGCTCGCTCTCCGCCTCGAATGCGCTGACGGTCACCTCGTCTCCGACCTCGACCACCTCGACCTCCGTCGGCAGGATGGAGATCGCCCCTTGCCCACCCGTCGTCGTCAGGACGGTGAGCGCGGCGATGAGGAGGCGGGTCACAGCTTGCCTGTCCACTTGAGATCAACGCCGTCGATGACCCAGCCACGCTCTGTCCACGTCAGGAGCATCTCGAAGGCTCCGTCAAGCACGTAGTCGATGTCCTTCTCGACGGTGCCGTCTGCAGCGATCAGCTGCGACTCGTGCTCGTGGAACCTCACGGTTGTGGCGTACTGCTGATCGACGTGGTGGAACGCCTGCACGTCAAGCACTTCGATCCGGCCGCCAACCCGGTGCTTCTTCTGGCTCGCCTCCAGTTCCACCTTCTCGACCGTTCCCGCGCAGTACTTGCATGAGTCCGCACTCATCGCCTTCCACGTCGTCAGGTCTCCGGTGGCGAAGGCGTACGGGAACAGCGACAGGAAGTACTCGGACGCCTCGGCGGCCGCCTCCTCGGACGGCGGTCCCTGCAGACCGGCAGGTGGCTCGGGCGGCACTGACGCGTCGAACTCCTCCGCGTCCGCCGTCGGCGCGGCGGAGGGAGTCGGCGGCGGCGAGGGCGTCGTAGTCACGACCGCCGTGGGCCTCGTCGTCGTCGGGTCCGTGCTCGGCGTACCGCCGGTACAACCAGCGAGGACCGCCACAACCAAGCCCGCGAGCGTCGCAGCAGTCGGGGACCTCGGGATACGCATGGCGACGAAACTACACAGAACGGTCAGACCGGATCTGCCCCCGTCTCACCGCCTGTGGACAGCCGGACTCCCGATGACGGCCCGCATCGCAGCTGCGAGCCGCCCGCGGCCGACGGCGGCGCTGAGCTGAGAAGTCATCGGGCGAACGGGCGTGGGAGGCGCCCGGGGGCAGCGTCCCCGACCGCCGGGTCAGCGGCTCCGGACGGCGCCCAGCTCGGTCGGCTCGTCGGGAACCGCCCACCCTGTCGCCTCGAGCGGGGAGTGACCCGGTACGGGCTTCTGGGCGAGCGGAGGCAAGCGAAGGGACGGAGGAGTCGCGTGTGCGACGCCGAGCGACACGGCGAGGGACCGCGGGTCGGAGCGCGAGGCAACCGCAGCGGCGAACTCGTAGGCGGTGGACATCGCGGTCGCTCCTCTCGGCGGTGAACGGCGCCACGTGCGAGCAGCGCCCCTCTCCCTCACTCATCGGAAGGAGACCCCGACGCGATGAGGGATACCGGCCAGCGCGAGCCTCACCTCGTCGGACGGTCGGCGTGAGCCAGGCAGGGGATCTGCCCCGGCGGACGGCCGCGGGCCCGGCGGGTCAGCGCTTCGAGCGGGACGCGGCCGCGCGCCAGACGAGCGTCACGAGGATCGCGCCGACGATCGAGCCGATGATGCCGCTCGGTCGCAGCTCGAGACCGTCGCCGGCCAGCAGGCTCACGAGCAGCCCGCCGACGAACGACCCGACGAGCCCCGCCACGATCGCCATCGTCCAGTCGATGCCGCGCGAACCCTTGCCGAGGATCAGCTGGGCAGCCGCACCGACCAGCATTCCGAACAGGATGATGCCGATGATGAGCATGGCCCGAGGCTAGGGGCATTCGCGACATTCGGCGCGTTCTCCACGCGCTCGGGTGCGCAGGTTCGTCGAGACCGCCCTCGTGCGCCACCGGTGGACCACCTAGCGCAGGCGGCTCGCGACCGTGTCCCGGACCGTGGCGAACGGGGCGAACTGGGCGAAGACCCCCGCTACGCTGCCCGCATGTCCGAGCTGAAGGTCGATCCCGACGAGCTGGATTCGGCGGGCGCCGACATCCGCGCGAGCGTCACGAACGTCGAGACCTCCCTCGACACGCTCACCGTCGACCTCCAGTCGTTGTCGGCGCAGTGGACGGGGGCCGCGTCGGACGCGTTCCAGTCCGCGTATCGCTCGTGGAACGGGGACATGTCCCGCATGGCGGCGAACCTGAGGGCCATCGCCGACCTGCTGCACCGCGCCTCGGTCGCCTACACGCGGACCGAGGCAGCCGTCGTCGAGAGGTGCTCCTGATGAGCGACCCCGCAGGCGGGCCGGCACCCGACATCCGCGCCGGGCTCGAGGGGTTCACGCAGCGGGCTGAGGCCTCGATCGCGCGACTGCGGGACATCCAGAGCCAGATCGACGCGCTCGTGCCGCCGCAGCAGGCCCACGCGGTGCGCGCCGAGATGGACGGCGACGGCCTGCTGGTCGAGCTGATCATCGAGCAGGACCTGCCCGCCGCGGAGCTCGAGCACGAGATCGGCCTCGCGATCGCCGACGCCGCGCGACGCCGCCCCACACCCGACCCCGCGCAGCTGCAGGCCGGGTTCCGGGCCGCCGCCCGGGCGGGCGAGCTCGACCTCGGGCGCATCCTCGAGCAGCTCTTCGCGGGGCACGACCCGAGCACGCAGCCCGCGGCGCACCGCAACGCGCACAACACTGTCGAGGTGAGCGCGCAGTCCGGGTTCGTGCGGCGCGTCCGTTGCGACCACGCGTGGCTGACGTCCACGTCGCGCGAGGGCGTGGCCGACGAGGTGCGGCGCACCGTCAACGAGGCCGTCACCGCCTCGGCGAGACCCGGGAGGGCCTGATGGCAGACGAGTTCTCCGTCGACACCGCGGCGCTGCGCTCCGACGTGTCGGTGTGGCGCGGCTGGCAGGACCGCCTGGGCGACATGGCCGCTGCCGTACCGACCGTCGGCACCGACCTCGACCCGCTGGCGTTCTCCCTCCTGCCCGGCGCCGACCAGGTGCGTTCCGCGTACGCGTCGATCGCCGCGGGCCTCGCCGACCAGGTCGCGACCGGCGCGGGTGTGCTCGACGGGATCGCCACCACGCTCACGACCGTCGCCGGTCTCTACGAGGACGTCGAGAGCGACGTCGTCCAGTCGTTCCGGAGGTAGCCCCATGTTCGGACCATCCGCCGAGCAGGTCGCGGACCTGATCCGCGTCGGCTGCGACCGGATCGAGAAGCAGGTGCGCAGCAACGTGGCCGCCGCGCCCGGGCTCGTCGACCGGGCGCTCGACGCGGTGCGCGTCGGCTGGCCCGTGTCCGTGCCGCTGCCCGAGCCGGTCAAGGCGCTCCTGCGCAAGCTGATCCTCGAAGCCGTCCGCGAGTGCGCCGAGACCATCTACGACGCGCTCGACCAGTTCCGGCTCCTCGCGCGATCCGTCGGGCGCCCCAGCTCGCTGCGTGCCGCCGCCAGCCGCCTCGACACCGACGTGCTCGCGCGCGCCACCGCACTCGACGCCGACATGGTCGCCGCCAACCTCGACGCGCACAGCCGCGACCGGTGGGACTCGCTCGCGACCGACCAGTACCAGACCGCGCTCGCCGAGCAGAAGGCAGCCGTCGGCTCGATCGACGACGTCGCCCGCGGCCTGCGCGACGCGCTGAACTCGCTCGCGACCGACATCGAGGAGTTCTTCGACGAGCTGGAGATCGCGTACATCTCGTTCGCGCTGTGCGTCGCGGGGCTGGTGCTCGCGATCCTCACCGCGGTCGAGACGTTCGGCATCGGCGCGGTGATCGGCCTCATCGTGGCGGTGCTCAGCCTCATCGTCGGGATCTACTCGCTCATCTCCGCGTTCACCGGCGCGTCCGCGCACAACGCCGAGAACGCCGAGCGCCTGTCCGACACCCCCGCGCTCGCGTGGCCGACCTCGGCGTTCGCGACGTGACCCACCCACCCGCACCGCCGCCGCCCGCCGGTTGGTACCCGGGCGACCACCCCGGCACCGAGCGGTGGTGGGACGGCACCCGCTGGTCCGACGCGGTGCGTCCCGCCACATCGCCGGGCGCGGCCGTGCCGGCACCCGTCGAGCGGATCCGGTGGGCCGGGGTCTGGTGGGGAGGACGCGGCGGGAGCGGCCTCTACCTCGCCTTCGGGATCGTGTTCGTGCTCCTCGCGCTGCCGCCGCTCGCGTTCGCGCTGGGCGCCGACGAGGCGTGGCGGGCGGCGTTCATGCTCGCGTTCTCGCTCGTGCTGCTCGTCGGCGCCGCCGCCCTGTTCACCAACGCCCACTTCTGCCGCGTCATCGAACGCCGCCACCCGACGGGCGACGCCCCGCCACCCCACCGCTGACACCCACCGTCGTCCGGGTGCGCTCGTGCAGCGCCCGGTGCCTCACGACGTCTCCGGCACGGCGATCTCGACGCCGTCCGCGCGCTCGAGCCCCGTGAGCCCGAGCAGGTGCCGTCGCACTCCCGGACCGCGAAGAGCTCGCCCACGGCGCGCCCGCAATACCAGGCTGAATGTGCGTGCACAACCCCACCTATTGTCTGGCGGCCGAGATTCTCGTCCGCCGGGCGCGCTCATAAACTCCGGACAGCGGACAGAGATTGTTCGCGTCCACAACTCGACCAACGAGAGGAGTGAACAATGAGCACCTACTCCGCCCCGCAGCTCACGCGCATCGGATCGTTCAAGTCCGTGACGAAGAGCCTCGGCAAGGCGCCGCACAACGACATCTTCCGGCGCCCCGCGATCTTCGTCATCTACGTCTGATGACCCGCTAGATCGCTGCACGGAGCGTCGGTGCGGATCGACAGCACGCGATCCGCACCGACGCTCTCCGAGCGCGCTCTCAATTGCGCAAGACCGCCCGCACAATGCGCGTTGGCGACCTTTCTTCACGAATCTGGAGACGGAATGCCCATCGTCGTCCTGCCCGATCGCCCGGTGCCTCACGGGCTGGCTGCTGATCTCGCCGCCACGGTTGGCGATGTGCTTTTCCGCCACCCGTCGGGAAATCCGTGGCTGGTCGGGAGTGCCGAGGGTCGACGCGTGCTCAGCGCGCGTTCCCGGCACCTGGACGTGGTCGTCGTCGGCGACGACTCCCACGGTCTCGACGAGCGGTCCCTGTCCGCCTGGCTCGCGGGCTCGACGTCCGTCGACCACCTCGACGCCAGCCGGATCACCGAGGGGGACGTGCTGCTGTTCGCCCGGTCGCACGGGCGTATGCGGTCGCAGGCGCCGGTGTTCCTGACCAGGTCGCTGTGCTGGACGACGATCGACGGCGTCCCCGTGATCAGCGACGAGCAGCTCGCTCTGCAGCGGCTCGCAGCGCTCGCACCGGACCCGGCGGTCCTGGCGAGCCGGCTGACCGATGCCGAGATCTCGCTCCCGGTCGGCCTGCGGAGCATCTGGGCTGGCCTGCACACGCTGCGACCCGGCGAGTGGCTGGACTCGCGTGAGGCCAGCGCGCCGCGCGCGGTGCGGTGGTGGAGCCCGCCCGCACCCGACCGTTCGCTCGCCGAGCTGACGCCTGTGCTGAGCGAGGCCGTCGAGGCGGCGCTCGCGTCCCGCACGGGAGGCCGCCGTGAGGTGAGCGCCGACCTGTCCGGCGGGTTGGACTCGACCACGCTGAACTTCTTCCTGGCCGGCTCCCGGACCCGGCACCACAGCCTCTTCCTCAGCTCGCAGAACGTCGCGAACGGCGACCACGTGTGGGCGGACCGGGCGGCGGCCGAACTCGGGACCCACCACGTCGTCGTCCCGTACGCCTCCGTGCTCCCCCGGCTGATCGACGCGACGACCGGGACGCTCGGCAACACACCCGAGGGACCGAGCATCGCCTCGGTGTCCGCGGCGGCCGTCCCGATGCTCGAGGACGCGCTGGCACCCACGGGCTCCTCCCTGCACCTCAACGGCCACGCGGGAGACGCGCTCTTCGGCCCGGTCACGACGATCCTGTGGTCGCTGCTGCGGTCCGGGGACAAGGGCCGGGTGCGGCAGATCCGGCGCCAGCGACTCGCGAACCGGTACCCGCTCGTCGGCACCCTGCGGATGCTGGCGGACCGCAGCACGTACGCGGACGACCTCACGCGCGTCGCACACGCCGACTTCGCCCGCGCCGAGCCGGAGCTGGCGGACCACTCCCGGTGGGTCGCGATGCCCCGGGTCCACCCCGCCCTCACGGACACCGCCCGCGAGCACGTGCGCGAGCTCGCCACGCGGGAGCGAGACGAGGGACGGGGACCGTACTCGCCCGACCGCACCCTCCACCAGATCGTGCAGTACCTGTCCGTCCACGGCGCCGACGTCCGACGCGTCAACCAGGCCCGGACGCCGGGCGCGGGCCTGTCGTTCGACAGCCCGTACCTCGACCGCAGGGTCGTCGACGCGTGCCTCGCGCTGCGCATCGGGGATCGCGCGCGCCAGTACCCGGTCAAGCCTCTGCTGGCCGCCGCGCGCCCGACGCGGATGTCCCTCGACTACTTCACGCGCGCGGACAAGGGCGACTACTCGGCCGAGGTGTTCGCGCACCACCGTGCCGCCACCCCCTTGCTCCGCGAGCTCTTCGCGTCGGGCTCCGTCCTCGAGGACCTGGGGCTCGTCTCGGCGGGACGAATCATGCAATCGATCAGCGAGTACTCCGTCGACGGCGCGGAGTACCGGGACCTCGACCAGATCGCGTTCACCGAGCGATGGCTCCGGTCGCTCGCAGACCCGCAGCCGCTGGCTGCACGTACTCGAGAGGGTGAGCTGACATCGTCCAGCTGAAGGAAGGCCTCGAGATCGTCGACGTCGAGGACGGCAGGGTCCTGCTCGACTCGCGCAAGGGCGTGTACTGGCACCTCAACGAGGCCGCGATGACGTTCCTCGACGAGCTCGCCAAGGGTTCGACCCTCGAGGACCACGTGCGTGCCGTGGCCCACGAGACCGGCGCCGACGAGGCGCGCGTCCGAGCCGACCACCTGCAGCTCCTCACGGAGTTCCGCAAGGCCAAGCTCGTCACGGACGCGTCGGCATGAGCGCGCCGGTCCTCGCCGAGCTGCGCGAGCGCATCGGGTTCCGCCGGTCGCTCGTCGCGCGGTTCGCGACCGCCTCGGCGTTCGTGCTCGCCGCGTTCCCACCCGCGGCGATCCGGCGCGTCCTGGTGGTCGTGACCGCGGGCGCCCGGCCCGCCCAGGCCGACGAGGTGCTGCGGTGGCGCACGGACGTCAACAGCGTCAGCCGGCGCTGCGCGGGCCAGGGGTGCTTGCAGCGCTCGATCGCCGTGGTGCTCCTGGCGCGCCTGCACCGCCGCGCGCCCACGTGGAAGACGGGGTTCCGCCCCGATCCGTTCGTCGCACACGCGTGGGTCGAGGTCGACGGCGTCCCGATCGGGGAACCACCCGCGGTCGCGCACTTCCGTCCCGTCCTGCGCGTCTCCGCGCGGCGCTGAACCCCGCAGCATCTGACCTTCGTCCGACTGGAGTGCACCACCATGACCGGAACACCCGTCATCGACCAGCCGCAGGCGCCGGCGGCGTCCCCGGCAGCAGCATCGGCCCAGAGCGGCGCGCCGGCCCCCCGGCCCGCGGGGCTGGGTGACGTCCTGCGCATCCTGCGGCCGTACCGCGCCCGCATGGTCCTGGCGTTCGTGCTCGGCTCCGCGAGCACGGCGTTCGGGGCGCTCCAGCCGCGTGTCGTCGCGTCAGCGGTCGACGGCTTCCAGGGCAGCGTGCAGGCGACGACCGTCGGGTTCCTCGTCGGGCTCCTCGTCCTGAGCGCCGTCTTCACCAACGCTCAGCAGCTCGTGATGGAGCGGTCCGGCGAGCTCTTCGCCTTCGACACACGTGAGCGCCTGATCCGGCACCTGTTCACGCTCCCGATCGGCGTCCTGGAACGCCGGGACCGCGCCGACCTGGTCTCACGGGTGACGACCGACATCAGCCAGCTCCGGATGGTCATGAGCTCGGGGATCGTCGAGCTCGCGACGAGCGTCGTCGCGGTCGTCGTCTCGATCGTCATGATGTCGTTGATCGACTGGACGCTGCTGGCGCTCGCCGTCGTCACGATCGTCGTCGCGCTCGTCGTGATCGTGATCATCGGCCGTCGGACCGCACCCGCCGGGCTCCGCCTGCAGACCGCCATGGGCACGCTCGCCGGCGCGGTGACCCGCGCGCTCGGATCGATGCGGACGATCCGCGCGACCGTCTCGGCCGACCGTGAGGTGGGGGTCGCCGTGGGGGAGGCCGCCACGGTCCTGAAGGCCGGCTACGCGGCCGCGACCCTGCGTGCGGCGATCCAGACGTTCGCGGCCGTCACCATCCAGGTCCTCCTGCTGGCGATCATCGCCGTCGGCGCGATGCGCGTCGCCGCCGGGAGCCTCACGGTGGGCGAGCTCAGCGCGTTCATCATGTACCTGATGCTCATGGCCGCGCCGATCACGCTGTGCGCGGGGATCTTCGCCCAGCTCGGCGAGGCGTTCGGCTCGCTCCACCGCGTGCTGGAGGTCCACGCGATCGAGGGGGAGCGCGACGTCGAGGCGCTCCCGGCGGCGCCGCTGCCGCAGCTCGCTGCCTCCGCCCCGGCCGTGTTCGCGCTCGCCCACGTCTCGTTCCGGTACCCGCAGGCCCCGGACAGCGCGGCCCGCACCGACGACTGGGTGCTGCGCGACGTGTCGGTCGACTTCCGCGCCGGCGCGACGACCGCGCTCGTCGGCCCGTCCGGCGCCGGCAAGTCCACCGTCTTCGCGCTCCTCGAGCGGTTCTACGAGCCGACCGAGGGCACGGTCCGCTTCCGCGGCGAGGACGTGCGCCACCTGTCGCGGCTCGAGCTGCGCCGCCAGGTCGCCTACGTCGAGCAGGACGCGCCCGTCCTGTCAGGCACGGTCCGGGACAACCTGGTCCTGGGCGCGCACACCGCGACGACCGAGCAGTGCGTCGACGCGCTGCGCCAGGTCAACCTGCTCAAGGCCGACGACGACGGCGCCGCGTTCCTCGACTGCCAGGTGGGCGAAGGCGGCGAGCTGCTGAGCGGCGGCGAGCGCCAGCGCCTCGCGATCGCCCGCGCGCTCCTGGCGGGCTCTCCGGTCCTGCTGCTCGACGAGGTCACGTCGAACCTCGACAGCAACAACGAGCGGCTGGTCCAGGACCTCGTCGCGTCGGCCGGGGAGCAGAGCGTCGTGGTCATCGCCCATCGCCTCTCGACGGTGGTCGCCGCGGACTCGATCGTCGTGCTCGACCATGGCCGCGTCGTCGCGCAGGGCAAGCACCGCGAGCTGATGGAGACGTGCGCCCTGTACCGCGAGCTGGCACACCACCAGCTGATCGCCTGAAGGAGCGCCCCGTCAGCGCGTCTCGTGCAGCAGGCCGGCCTCGTACGCGAGGACGGCGAGATGCGTGCGGTCCTTGACCCCGAGCTTGACGAACATCCGCCGCAGGTAGGTGCGGACGGTCTCGGTGCTGAGCACGAGCTCGTCGGCGACCTCCTGGTTCGACAGGCCCCGGGCGACGAGCCGCACGACGTCGATCTCACGCGCCGTGAGCAGCTGCCCGACGAACGCGTGGCGCCGGTCCGGCAGGGGCGGGGCGAGCTGCCGGATCAGCCGCGCGGTGACCTCCGGCGCGAGCAGCGCGTGACCTGCGTGCGCGGTCCGCACCGCGGTGAGCACCTCCTGGGGCGAGGCGTTCTTGAGCAGGAACCCGGAGACACCGAGCCCGAGGGCCTCGTGCACGTACTCGTCGAGGTCGAACGTCGTGAGCATGACGACCCGCACGCCGGGCACGTCCTGGAGGATCTCCCGAGCGGCCTCGAGGCCGGTACGACGAGGCATCTGGACGTCCAGGAGCGCCACGTCGGGCCGGTACGCCCGCACCAGGCGGACCGCCTCGGCACCGTCACCCGCCTCGCCCTCCAGCCGGAAGCCCTCGGTGCGGTCGAAGAGCTTGCGGTACACGGCCCGGAAGGACGGGTCGTCATCGGCGACGACGACGCGGATCGAAGGGTCGGCCATAGCAGCCCAGTATCGCGGCGGCACGCCCGTGCCGGTGCCCGACGAGACGGATAGGGTGCGACGCGTGCCTGGCCCTGCGATCGTGGCCCAGCCGCCGCGCGGGTCGTCGGCGGTGCTCCGCAGGCTCGCCGACGCGCTGGCCGCCGTGGTCGTGCTGGGCGTGTTCTGGTTGCCGCCCACGCTCGAGCACCAGGGGTGGCGGCTCGCGGCCGGCCTGTCGCTCGCGGCCCTCGTCGGCGCCGCGATGCTCACCCGGGAACGGCTCCCCGCGGTGCTCGTCGGGGGCGTCGGGGTCGCGACGCTGGTCGCCGCCGCGCTCGGCCTCACCGACGACTTCATGCTCGCGGCCGCCTGGTGCCTCTACCCGTTGGCGGTCCGGCGCGCCACGAGTGCACGCCGTCTCGTCGTCGGCCTGATCGTCACCCTCCTGCTCGTCTCGGTCACGGTGGGCTTCCCCGACGACGCCCGGCAGGCGGCGCAGTGGGCGATCCTCTCCGTCGTCGCGCCCGGCGTCGCGTGGCTCCTCGGGACGGCGGTCGGCCGCCAGCTCGACGCGGCACGGGACGCGGCGCGCGCGGCCACGCGGCTCGAGGTCGCGCGGGAGGTGCACGACGTGGTGGGTCACGCCCTGGGGCTCCTCAGCGCGCAGGCCGGCGTGGCCCGGTCGCTCCCCGACGCGACCGACGCGGAGCTGCGCGAGGCACTGGCCGAGATCGAGCAGCGGGCCCGGCACACGTTGACGGAGGTCCAGGAGCTCGTCGGCACGTTGCGCGCCGCGGACCCCGACGAGTCCGACGACGTCGCTCTCGCGCCCCAGCTGCACGAGCTGGTCGCGCGGACCCGGGCCGCCGGCGTGCAGGTCGACGAGCGCGTCTCGCTCGACGAGCCGCTCCGCGACGCGACTGCGCTCGTCGTGTTCCGGATCGTCCAGGAGTCGTTGGCCAACGCCGTCCGGCACGCTCCGGGCGCGCCGTGCACGGTCGTCGTCGAGTCGGTCGGGAACGACGTGCGGGTGCAGGTGAGGGACCACGGCCCCGGCGCCCGGCAGCGGGGTCCAGGCGTCAGTCGAGTCGAGGGTGCAGGCGTCGGTCCGGGGTTCGGGCTGACCGGGATGCGCGAGCGCGCGCACCTGGTGGGCGGCACGGTGCAGTGGGGCAACCACCCGGAGGGCGGGTTCGAGGTCAACGCGCTGCTGCCGGCGCGCGCCCGCGGCGAGGTGTCTACTTCCGGGTGACCCGGCCGCGGGGGCGACTCACGCAGGATCGACAGGTCCCGCCCGATCGTCCGTGAGGTTCCCGTGATCGAGATCTCGCACCTGTCCAAGCGCTACCACACGACCGCCGCGGTCGACGACGCGACCTTCACCGCACGTCCCGGCCGGGTCACCGGGTTCCTGGGCCCGAACGGCGCCGGCAAGTCGACGACCCTGCGCATCCTCCTCGGGCTGAGTGCCGCGACGAGCGGGACCGCGACGATCGACGGCAGGCGCTACCGGGACCTCGAGCACCCGCTGCGGACCGTCGGAGCCCTGCTCGACGGCGCGGGTGCGGTCCCCGAGCGGCGCGCCGTCGACCACCTGCGCTGGGTCGCGCAGTCCAACCGGATCCCGCGGGCACGCGTCGACGAGGTGCTCGAGCTGGTGGACCTCACCGGCGCCCGCAGGCAGCGCGTGCGGACGTTCTCCCTGGGCATGACGCAGCGGCTCGGCATCGCGACCGCCCTGCTCGGCGACCCGCAGGTCGTCGTGCTCGACGAGCCGACGAACGGCCTCGACCCGGCGGGCATCCGGTGGATCCGCACCCTCCTGCGCGACTTCGCCGCGCAGGGGCGCACGGTGCTGGTCTCGTCGCACCAGATGGCGGAGATGTCCGACACGGTGGACGACCTCGTCATCATCGACCGCGGCCGGGTCGTCGTGCGCGGGACGCTCGACGAGGTCGTCGCCGGGCACCTCTCGCTCGAGGAGGCCTTCTTCGCGGCGCTCGCGACGGGCGCCGCCCGATGAGCGCCCTGCTCGCGGTGGCGCGTGCCGAGCTCACGAAGATCGTCACGCTGCGCAGCGTGTGGCTCACGCTCGGCGCGGTGCTGGCGATCCAGGTCCTGGTGAGCGCGCTCTCGTTGTCGCTGTACGCCGACGCCGTCGCCGCGATCACGCCCGACGGCATGATCGAGATCTTCGTCGGGCAGCCTCAGGAGGCGGAGCAGGCGATGCTCGAGAGCCTCGTCGCGTCGTCGCTCCAGATGTGCATCTTCCTGCCCGTGGTCGCGGCCGTGGTCGCCGGCCAGGAGCTCCGCGGCCGCCAGCTGCGCACGAGCCTGCTCGCGGTGCCCGCGCGCGGACGCCTCATGACGGCGAAGCTCGTCGCCGCGACCGTCTTCCTGCTCGTGCCCGCCTCCCTCGTCGCCCTCGTGTCCGCCGTGTTCACCCACCTCGCCGTCCAGGAGTGGAAGCCGGGCCTCGTCGTGAGCCCCGCGGCCCTGTCCGCTCAGGCCCGGTTCATCGCGTTCGCGGTCGCCCTGTGCCTCGTGACGTACGCGATCACGCTCGCCGCGCGGAGCATCGTCGTCGCCGTCGTGGCCGCCGTCATCCTGACGACGGTGACCATGGGCCAGCTGGTGGCACCGGGGCTCGACCGGTGGCTGCCCGTGAGCGCCGGCCGGAACCTGCTGCTGGACCCCGTCTCGACCCCGGACCTGACCTCGGGCCCCGTGCTCGCGGTGCTCGTCCTGGTCGCCTGGGTCCTCGTCACGGGAGCGGGCGCGGGCGCCTCGCTCGCGCGACGGGACGCGCCGTGAGCGCGGTCGTCGCGGGCGAGCTCGACAAGGTCCGCACGCTGGCCTCGACGTGGACCGTGGTGGGCCTGGCACTCGTCGCCCAGCTGGTGCTCGCACTGCTGGCCCGCGACGACACCGTGCGGGTCGCCGGCTCCGACGGCGGCACCCCGCTCGGCCAGATCGGCGGCGTCATGCTCGCGCCGGTCTACGTGCTCGCCGCGCTCGGCGCGCTCGCGGCCGGCACCGAGTACCTGAACGGGCAGCTGCGCGTCAGCCTGCTCGCGGTCCCGGACCGGCCGCGGCTGTTCGGCGCACAGCTGGTCGCCGTGACCGCCGCGAGCGCGGCTGCCGCGGTCGTCGTCGTCGTGCCTGCACACCTCGTCCAGCACTCCGGCCTGCTCGCGGAGGGCACGCTGACGCCCGGCGCCGCGGCGGTGGACGTCGTCGCGCTCGTCGCCGTCTACACGCTCGTGCCGGTCGTCGCGTTCGGGCTCGCGGTGCTGGCCCGAGGTGCCGTGCTGCCGCTCGTCGTGCTCGTCGTCGCCGGGCTGCTCGTCGCGCCGACGCTGCGCGGCGCCCTGACCGACCTGATCGCCCTGCTCCCCCATGACGCCGCGCTCAGCGCGGTCGGGCTGCCCGAGGGCACGGACCCCCTGCCGCGCTGGGCAGGGCTGGGCGTGCTCGCGGCGTGGGCGGCAGCGCTCGTCGGTGCGGCGGGCGTGACGTTCACGCGGCGCGATGCCTGACGCGGGCGCCCCGGGGCGCCCCGGGCGTCACTGCACCACGCCCAGCCGGATGGCGACCGCGACGAGCGCCTCCCGCCCCGCACCCTGCGGCAGCTCGAGCTTCGCGCTGACGTACCGGATGTGCGCGTCCACCGCCCGGGCGCTGAGCCGCCGGCGTCCCCCGCTCAACCTGCTGCCGATCTCCGAGGACGTGGGAAGGGGTGCGCTGAGCGAACCCGACAGCCGGGGCCGGCACAGCTCACGCAGCACCCGGTGGTACGTGGCGCGCGAGTCGAGCAGGGGGCCGGTCGGCGCCGCGCTGCACGCCGGCACGCCTGCCTCCAGGAGCGTCGGCTCGGGACCGAACACCGTGACCATCGAGTCGCCGGGCGCGCTGGTCGAGCCGATCTGCGACAGCTCGAACGGGACCGGGACGCGCTGCCGGGCAGGCTCGACGACGAAGTACTGGTAGGGGTCCTCCATGTTCATGATCCGCATCGGCTGGTCGTCCGAGAGGTTGCTGACGAGCCAGTAGCCGTCCGTCGCCGTCACCTGCGCGGTGAACGCCGGCGTGAGATCGTCGTCGATCCTCAGGCTCAGGTCGCACGCACGGCACCGACACACCCCGACCGACGCGGACTGCCCGGCCCTCACCGTGACCTGCCGAGCCGGTTCCCCGGCCAGGCACGGCGCTTGAATCGTGATCAGGTTCTCCACCACAACAGCCCCCTGCTGTCTCGCGCGTCGTGACCGGCTCGCCAGTGACTGACGCGCGTCCTCATCGTGCGAACGCGTCAGCGTAGTAGAGCAGCACCGCCCGACACGGGTGGATTTCGGGGCATTCCGCACGGTGGGCACGGCCCACGCCGGCAGGCTGCGGCCTACGGGAGCGTCACCCGGTCGCTCGCCGCCGTCACGACGTGCGCGCAGCGTGCCGCGTGCACGCCTGCGCGACGAGCTCTCCGACGAGCTCGCCGTACGTCAGGCCGGCCGCGGCGAACATCACCGGGACCTGGGAGTGCGCCGTCATTCCCGGCATGGTGTTGACCTCGTTGAGGACCGGGCCGCGCACGGTGAGGAAGAAGTCGACGCGCGCCACGCCGTCGCAGCCCAGCGCGTCGACCACCGTCAGCGCGGCGTGGGCGAGCGCATCGGCGTCCGCCGGGTCGAGCGCCGCGGGCACGACGAACCGCGCGCTGCCGTCGTACTTGGTCGCGGTGTCGAAGACGGCGCCCGCGTGCCCGATCTCCAGGGCGGGGGAGACGAGGGTCGTGCCGTCGGCGCGACGCAGCACGGCCACGTCGATCTCGCGGCCCGCCACGACCTCCTCGACGAGCACGCGGTCGTCGAGCTCGAGCGCGGCGGCCACGGCGTCCGCGAGCTCGGCGGCGGTCTCGACGTGCCGCACCCCGTGGCTCGACCCGCTCGACACCGGCTTGACCACCGCCGGGAGCCGCGGGTCCGCGCACGCCTCGGCGACGCCGCGCACGACCCGCCCGTCGGCGACGGCGACCCCCACAGCGGCCGCGACGAGCTTCGTCAGCCACTTGTCC
Organism: Cellulomonas sp. A375-1; assembly: GCF_001040865.1. Taxonomy (NCBI): domain Bacteria; kingdom Bacillati; phylum Actinomycetota; class Actinomycetes; order Micrococcales; family Cellulomonadaceae; genus Cellulomonas; species Cellulomonas sp. A375-1. The sequence goes on from NZ_LFKW01000127.1 coordinate 41,018, forward strand.
ATGCCGACGGCGCCCGCCCGCACCCCCGACCCGACGCACGCCACGTCGGCGAGGTCGGCCAGCGCCGCGAGCGTCCCGTCCTCGCCGTGCAGGCCGTGCACGGCGGGCAGCAGCACGTCGCACGTCGCGACGAGCCCCACGGCCTGCGCGAACGTCAGCGCCCTCCCGCCGCTCGACCACGACCCGTCGCGCGCGACCGTCAGCTCGACGACGTCGTGCGTGGGCGCCAGCGCGGCGCGGACGGCTGCGGCGGACGCGAGCGACACGTCGTGCTCGGCGTTGGCGCCGCCGCCGACGACCGCGACGCGGCACCGCGGCACGCTCGAGGAGGTCACGGGGTCGTGCTGCAGGTCGGTGGTCACGCGAGCTCCTCGGGGCTGGTGGACGGGGGTGCGGGCACGACGTGCCGCACGAGGCGGCGGCCCAGGCCGGTGAGCAGCTCGTGCGGGAGGGTGCCCGCCCAGCCGGCCCACTCGGTGAGCGTGGGGGCGAGGTCGTCGCCCGTGCCGATGACGGTGACGACGTCGCCGGTCCGCACCGGCAGGTCGCCCACGTCGACGACGACCTGGTCCATGGACACTCGCCCCGCGAGCGGCCGTCGCCGGCCGTGGACGAGCACCTGCGCGCGTCCCGACGCGGTCACGGGCAGGCCGTCGGCGTAGCCGAGCGGCAGCAGCGCCAGGCGCGTCGGGGCGGGCGTGCGGTACGTGTGCTCGTACCCGACGCCGACCCCGGCGCCGACGTCACGCACCTGCACCACGGGGGCGGTCACCTGCGCGACCGCGTGCAGCACGGGGCACCGGCCGGTCGGGTCGATCCCGACGAGGCCTGCACCGACGCGTGACAGGTCGAACCGGGTCGCCGGCAGGCCCAGCACCGCGGCTGTCGCACCCAGGTGCCGCAGCGCCGGGCGCAGGCCGGCGGCGCGCGCCCGCGCGACGCCGTGCACGAAGCGGGCCGTGGCGTCCGCGTTGGCCTGCGGGTCGAGGCTCGCCGCGCACGCCAGGTGGCCCATGACCCCCACGACGCGCACCGCACCGGTCAGCTCGGCGCGCCACGCCGCGGCGCACAGCGCGGGCCACAGCTCGGGCGCGCAGCCGTCGCGCGCTGTCCCGCAGTCCAGGTACAGGTGCACGGCGACGGCCCGACCCGTACGCCGCCCGGCCGCCACTGCGGCCTCGAGGTGCCCGAGGCTCCGCCCCGCCCCC
>NZ_LFKW01000127.1:42310-45363 GCF_001040865.1 Cellulomonas sp. A375-1
GTCGGACGGGTCCGCGCCCGGGGCGTCGAGCCAGCTCAGCAGGGGTGCGCCGATCCCGGCGGTGCGCAGCTCGACGGCCTCCGTGAGCGTCGCGACGCCCAGTGCGCGCGCACCGTGCGCGAGGGCCGTGCGTGCGACGTCGGCGCCACCCAGCCCGAACCCGTCAGCCTTGACGACGGCCATGAGCCGCCGTGCCCGGGCCGCGAGGACGCGCGTGTTGTACGCGACCGCGTCGAGCCGCACGGTGAGGACCGGGCGCGTGGTGGCGAGCGTCGCCAGTGGTCCCGTCCGCGACTCGCAGAGCGTCGCACTCACGCCGTCACCGGCCCGTACACGGCCGCGGGCTGCGCGGTGACCAGCGCCCAGTAGCGGTCGCCGACGCTCCAGTGCCACCACTCGGTGGGGTAGTTGACGAAGCCCGCGCCCGCCATCACCTCGCCGAGCGCGGTCCGCAGCACGCGCGCGGCGGGCGGCACCTGCGCAGCGGTGAAGCAGCGCCCGTCGCTCTCCTCCGGTGTCGCGTCGAGCGGGCACCCGAGGTCGAGCTCGCGCCCGGCGTCGTCGACGAGGGTGACGTCGACCGCCGCCCCGGCGACGTGCGGCGCGACCGACACGGGGGACACGTACCGGCTCGTGAGGCGTTCGACCTCGTCCTCATCGGCGTCCGGGTGGCCGGCACGGACGGCCGACCGGTACCGCTCGACGATCGCGGCCTGCGCGGCAGGGCTGCGCCAGCCCTCCGCGAGCACGAGGTGCACGCCCGGGGGGAGGGCGCAGTCCGCGCGCGCGAGGCGCCGCGCGACACCGGCCCGCACCAGCCCACCGGCGGCACGGTCGGGGGTCGGGTGCAGCCGCGGCACGGGGGCGACGACGAGCGGCTCGCGGCAGTCCCGCACGGGCACGGCCGCCACGCGCGGGTCGCTCAGGAGGACGACGTCGGTGCAGGTCAGGGACACGTCGGCGACGCTAGCCGCGGTCGCGTGCCGCGCGACTCCCCCCGCCGTCTCGACCTGCGGCTACCACGGACGCACGGCGTCGCACCGTGTCCCCCCGCACGGGTGGACACGCGCGTCGTGCCCTCCCTCCGCGGTATGACCTGCCGACGGCGCGGAGCGCCTCGTTCTGCTCGACCCGTGGGTGGTGCCCGCAGTCCGGTATCCAGGCGCCGACGACCTGCGCCGCACCCCGCCCGGATGGAGTGACTCCTCGTTGTCCACAGAGGTTGCCGCGCCCGCCCCGCGCACATCGAACGTTCGTACGCTTGTACGAGATGTCCGGTCGGTAACGACTCAGGCGGCGAACAGGGGGGCGGCGTGGCGGTGACGACGGTCTCGCGGGTGCTCGACGGTGCCGTCCGGGGCGACGAGGTCCCCGGATGGGAGCTGCTCGTCACCGTAGCGCGGCGTGCGGCCGACGAGGCTGCGCGTGCGGCCACGTGGACCCCGGAGTCCCGGCGGGATCGGCTGGCCGCCATCGACGCGGCGAGTGCCGCGCTGACCGCGGCCCGTGCACGCGTGCTGGCGGCGGTCGACGAGTCGCGCGACTGGGCCCGGCGCGGCGACCGCACCGTGAGCGCGTGGCGGGCGCGGACCTCACGCGCCGGTTCGACCACGGCCGGCGCCGAGCTCCGCCAGGCGGCGACGCTCACCCAGATGCCCGCCGTCGAGCAGGCGCTCCTCGACTCCGAGATCTCACCCACGCACGTCGACGTCATCGCCAAGATCGCAGCGCGCGGCACTCCTGACGTCGCCGCGTTCCTCGCAGCGCCCGACACGCAGGGCACGCTCGTCGCGCTCGGGCGCAGGCTCGACGGACGCGAGTACGCGCGAGCCGTCGACCGGATGGTCGCGCAGGCCGACCCGGTGTCGCTCGAGCGCGGCCTGGCCGTGCAGCGCGCGAACCGGCACCTGTGGCTCACGGACACCGCCGACGGCACCTACGTCAAGGGCCTCCTCGACCTGCAGGCCGGCGCACGCCTGCGTCGCGCGCTCGAGTCGGTGGCGGGCAAGCCCTCGGCAGACGACGAGAGGACCTCGGAGCAGCGCAGGGCGGACGCACTGGACGCGCTCGCCGCCGACCTCCTCTCCTCGCCGCGAACCGCCGCGGGTGCGGTGGTGCCGCCGCAGGTCTCGGTGATCGTCAGTGAGCCCACCTGGCTCGCCCTCACCGCCGCACTGCACGACGGGGATCGCGTCCCGCTCGCCGAGCGGCTGCGCGGCCTGCCGCCCGTCACCGACGAGGACGGTCGGCCTCTGCCGCCGAGCGCCGTCGCCCAGCTCGTGTGCGACAGCGCGCTCACGCGTGTCGTCGTCGACGCGCAGGGGACACCCGTGGACCTCGGACGCACGACCCGCCTGATCACCAACGAGGTGCGGCGAGCAGTCGTCGCTCGGGACGGCGGGTGCGCGTGGAACGGGTGCGACGCCGTCGCTCGGTGGTGCGAAGGGCACCACATCGAGTGGTGGGAACGCGACGGCGGAGTGACCAGCATCGAGAACAGTGCGCTCCTGTGCTCCTTCCACCACCACGTGGTGCACCAGGAGTCTCTGCACGTCGAGCGCCTGGAGCACGTCGAGCGCCTGGAGCCTCCGCCCCACGCCATCGACCCCGGAGCTCGGAGATCACGCACCACACGCACCACGGGCACCGGCTCGTTCGGGCTCGCGCGCGCCCGCTACAGGTTCACGCGGCCGGACGGCACCGTCCGGTCCGAGCCACGGAGCTCAGCACCGCAGACCGCGCGCCCGAGCAAGGGCGGGCCACCACCGGACGACGGGGCCTTCATCACCGCCGGGAGCTCCGCGAGCGTGCACGAGGCAGGCACCCTCATCCCCCCGACAACGCCGTCAACGTCAGCGCCACCGCGCTCTCCCGACGGCGGTCCGCGCGCCCACACGTGACCGCCACGCTCACCCCGGCGCCCACGCTTCGCCGCCTCGCCCACGCTTCGCCGCCTCGCCCCCACGCCACGCGCCCACGCCGCGTGCACACGCCTCGCCGGGCGTCCACCCCGCGCGCCCACGCCTCGCCGCGCGCCCACCCCGCGCGCCCAC
>NZ_LFKW01000013.1:0-41486 GCF_001040865.1 Cellulomonas sp. A375-1
CGGGAGCGGGCTGGGGACAGGCCGGCCGGCCCACGGCTCGAGCATCGGGAGCGCCGCCGGCCGCTGGTCGCTCCTGCCCCCGCGCGAGCCCGACCCCACGCTGCGCGCGCACGCCCTGGCGGCCCAGCTCCTCGACCGGCACGGCGTGCTCACGCGCGCGGTCGCCCCGCTCGAGGGCATCGGCGGCCGGTTCGGGGACGTGTACCGCGTGCTCGGCGCGCTCGAGCAGGGCGGCCAGGTGCGCCGCGGGTACTTCGTCGAGCGGCTCGGCGGGTCGCAGTTCGCGCTGCCGGGCGCGGTCGACCAGCTCCGTGCGGACGCCGCGACGGTGCAGGCCGCGCGGGACCGCGCGGTCGAGCTGCGCGACGAGCCGGCGACCGTCCCCGCGCGAGGGTCCGCAGACGTGTGGACCACCGGCCGCGGAGGTCCGACGACCGGTGGCGGGAGCGACGACTCCGCGCGCCGCTCCGGATCGGGGTCGCACCCGGTGGTCGTCGTCCTGGCCGCGACGGACCCGGCCAACCCGTACGGCGGGTCGCTCGCGTGGCCCGAGCGGCCCACCGGTGGCGACGGGACGGGGCACCGCCCCGGGCGCAAGGCCGGCTCGCTCGTCGTGCTCGTCGACGGCGCGCTCGCGCTGTACCTCGAGCGCGGCGGGCGCACCGCGCTGTCGTTCGCGGACGACGAGGAGACCCTCGCCGCGGCGACGCGCGGCCTCGCCGCCGTCGTGGCTCGCACGGGCCGGCTCACGATCTCCCGCATCGACGGCGCGACGGTGCTCGCCGACGGCGCCGTGCACTCGCCGCTCGGGCAGGCACTGGTCGCCGCGGGCTTCGCGACCACGCCGCGCGGGCTCCGTCTCGGCACCGACCGATGACGCGCCGATCCCGGCGGCACGGCGCACGCCCCGCGCAGGCGGTGCCCGGTGCCTGAGGGCGACATCCTGCGGCGCACCGCGACCAGGCTCGACGAGGCGCTCGCGGGGCAGGTCCTCGAGCGCGCAGAGCTGCGCTGGCCCACCGCGGCCGGCGTGGACCTCACCGGCCGCACCGTGCTCGGCACGCGCTCCTACGGCAAGCACCTGCTCACGCGGTTCGACGACGGTCGCACGCTGCACACCCACCTGCGCATGGACGGCGAGTGGCGGCTGGCGCGCACCGGGACACCCGCGGCACGCGGCCGCGCCCCGGAGCTCCGAGCGGTGCTCGCGACGTCCCGCTGGACGGCGCTCGGCCGGCTGCTCGGCATGCTCGACGTGCTGCCGACGCGCGACGAGCCCCGCCTGCTCGCGCACCTCGGCCCCGACCTGCTCGCCGACGAGCTCGCGCTCGACGAGATCCTCGAGCGGTGGCGTTCGGCCGCAGACGTCCCGGCCGCCGAGGTGCTGCTCGACCAACGGGTCGCCGCGGGCATCGGGACGATCTACTGCGCCGAGTCGTTGTTCGCGCTACGCCTGTGGCCGTGGACCCCGGCGCGCGAGGTCCCCGACCCGCGCCGGCTGTACCTCACGGCGCGGCAACAGCTGCAGCGTGCCGTGCTCACGGGGTTCCCACCCGGGCGGGTGCACGGGCGGCTGAGGCAGCCGTGCCCCCGGTGCGGCACGCCGATCACGGTCGGCCAGGCGCGCCAACCCCCGATGCAGCGGCCAGTGTTCTACTGCCCGTCCTGCCAGCGACCCTGAGGTCGGCGATCGGCCGCCGCCGCAGGCGCTCGTGGGCCACCCGGCAGTCCTCACATGGTCGCGGACACCACGAGCCGCAGACAGCAACGAGCCGCAGACAGCACGAGCCCCGGACGGCGATCCGTCCGGGGCTCGTGGTGAAGTCCGCCCAGCGCGTGCGCTGGAGTGTCTGTCGAGCAGTGGGCCGACGAGCAGTCGTCAGCCGATCGGCGCGAGCTCCGAGCGCGTCCGCGCCCAGCCACCCTCGCCGGTGCATCCCATCGACGCTGCCAGGTCCGCGGGGACCGTGTCCGGGATGAGCAGCCCTTCGGCGACCGCGACCCGGTCGCTCACCTCGCGCAGCACGAGCGACATCGGCACGTCGAGCGCGGCGCAGATGCTCTGCAGCAGCTCCGACGACGCCTCCTTCTGCCCTCGCTCGACCTCGCTCAGGTACCCGAGCGAGACCCGTGCCGCCGACGAGACCTCACGAAGGGTCCGGCCCTGGCGCTGACGCGCGTCCCGCAGCACATCGCCGATCTCACGACGCAGTACGACCATCGGGGCTCCCCCTCTCGTCTCGTCCGTCCGGCCGACGGTCCTGCCGTCGAGCCGGAGTGTCGAGCCAGTCGGCACGTCCCGTGCCGGCTGGCGTGTCGCCTCGCGTGTCGCCGTCCTGTCCGCCGACACCTTGCCACCGTACCGTGCGCCACTCACACGCGCGGTCGCGCGGCGGGCAGGAGGTCGAGTGTTCATCACGCTCGCTCCAACGTCCGAGCACGTCGCCGTGTTCCCGCGTCCCGTCGGCCGCTCCCTCGCGCTCGCGAGGATTCACCCTCGCGGACGGCGCACCGGTCCCGGCCGGCCCGCACCGCGGCAGTCACGACGAGGCCCGGCGCCGCCCACCCGGCGCGACAGCCTCGACCAGGAGCCGCAGCGCGGCCTCGACCGTCTGTGCGCGCACCGCTGCTCGGTCGCCCGCGAGCAGCAGCGAGACGACCCGCCGGCCGAAGGGTGTCACCACCGCCACGTGCACCGTCCCCGGCGGCTTGCCGTCCTGGCCCTCGGGTCCGGCCACCCCCGTGGTCGCGAGACCCACGTCCGCGCCGAGCCGCTCGCGCACGCCGTCGGCCATCTGCAGCGCGACGTCCGGGTCGACCGGACCGCGCTGGGTCAGCAGGTCGTCGTCGACGCCGAGGAGGCGGGCCTTGAGGTCGGTCGCGTAGGCCACGACCGCGCCGCGGTGGACCAGCGAGGCACCGGGGACGTCGACGAGGCGCGCGCTGAGCAGCCCGCCGGTCAGGGACTCGGCGACCGCGAGCGTCCACCCACGATCCCGCAGCGCCTCAAGAGCCACCGCGGCCGCGCTCGTCGTCGGGCCGGGCGTTCCAGAGCCGGGCACGCTAGATCCCGGGCGGGACGGTCGCGGTCCGACGGATACGGGCTGCGGTGCGTACGTAGTCGAGGCCGGTCACGACCGTCACCACGAGCGCCGCGGCCATGACCACGCCCGCGAGCACCTCGAACGCGCCGGGCATCGCGAACAGCGGCAGCACGTAGAGCCCGATCGCGAACGACTGCAGCACGGTCTTGAGCTTGCCCCCTCGGGACGCGGGCAGGACGAAGTAGCGGAGCAGGAAGAAGCGCATGACCGTGATCCCGAGCTCGCGCACGAGGATCACGACCGTGATCCACCACGGCAGCTCGTCCAGCGCGGAGAGCAGGACGAGCGCCGTGCCGATCAGCAGCTTGTCGGCGATCGGGTCGAGGAGCTTGCCGAAGTCGGTGACCTGGTTCGTCCGGCGCGCGTACCAGCCGTCGATGCGGTCCGTGACCGCGGCGACCCCGAAGATGCCGGCGGCGAGCAGCCGGTAGCCGACGCTCTCGCCGCCTTCGGCGAGCAGCGCCCAACCGAAGACCGGCACGAGGAGAACCCGCGCGACCGTCAACACGTTCGCGAGGTTCCACGACGGCTGGGGTGCGGCGCTCACCCCGACAGCCTAGGTCGTGGAGCGCCACGGGCCCGTCACCTGGGCGACCTACCCGCGCGTCGTCCGTGCGCCGCCCGGGTGGCGCACGCGGGGCGCATTCCCGCTGAGCGAGGCGGGACGGCTAGGGTCCGCGTGTGACCCGCCACGCCCGCTCGTCCCGGCGCCCACCCGTCATGGCGTCGCTCCTCACGCTCGCGCTCGTCGTCGCGGTCGCCGGGGGCGCCGCCGCCGCGCTGCGCCCGTGGGAGCAGCGCGCCGACGAGCCGACGCAGCCGCAGGCCACCGCGACCGAGACGAGCGCGAGCCCGACCCCGTCGCCGACACCCTCGCCGACGCCCGACCCGGACGCCGAGTTCACGATCGTCGCGACGGGTGACGTCCTCCCCCACCTCCCGGTCATCTCGTCGGCCACCACGGGCGGGACGGTCGACTTCGGCCCCCTCCTGGCGCCCCTGGACCCGTGGGTGCAGGGCGCCGACCTCGCGCTGTGCCACCTCGAGGTGCCCGTCGCGCCGGCCGGCAGCAAGCCGAGCGGGTACCCGATCTTCGGGGCGCCCGCGCAGGTGGTCGCCGGTCTCGCCCAGCAGGGCTGGGACGGCTGCTCCACCGCGTCGAACCACTCCGTCGACCGCGGGTTCGCGGGCGTCTCCGCGACGCTGGACGCGCTCGACGAGGCCGGGCTCGGTCACGTCGGGACCGCTCGCACGCAGACCGAGGCGGCCCAGCCGCAGCTCTACACGCTCGAACGTGCGGGGCAGTCGATCACCGTCGCGCAGATCGCCGCGACCTACGGCACCAACGGCATGCCCGTCGACGCGGACAAGCCGTGGTCGGTCGCGCTCATCGACGTGCCCGCGATGGTCGCCGAGGCCAAGGCAGCGCGCCAGGCCGGCGCCGACCTCGTCGTCGCGAGCGTGCACTGCTGCGTCGAGTACCAGACGGAGCCCACCGCAGAGCAGGTCGAGGTCGCGCAGGAGATCGCCGCCTCGGGCGAGTTCGACCTGTACATCGGCCACCACGCGCACGTGCCGCAGCCGGTCGTGCGGCTCGAGGGCGGCCCCGACGGCACGGGGATGTGGGTCGCGTACGGGCTCGGCAACTTCCTGTCCAACCAGGACGGCGCGTGCTGCACGGCCAAGACCGACTCGGGCCTGCTGCTCACCGCGCACGTGAGCAGTCCCGGCGGCTTCGACGCCGAAGGACGAGCCGCGGGGCCCGCGCGGGTGACCGGTGTCGAGTGGACGGCGATCACGGTCGACCGCAAGAGCGGGCACAAGGTGCACGCGCTCGCCGACATCGCAGGCGGCACGTCGACGCTCTCCGCGAGCGAGGTCACGGCACGGCTCGCGCGCGTGACCGAGGCCGCCGGCTCGCAGGCGCCGCAGCGCACGAGCCCGCTCACGCCGACGGGTGACGCTCCGACGGTCGTGCCCCGCGCCAGCTGACCCTCGGGGTCAGTGCGGCGGTCGCGGCAGGGGCCCGGCGGTGGTCCCGTGCGAGGGCGGGCGGCCCCCGGGCGGGACGGGCGCGGGGCCCGACGACATCCCGGGCATCGACGGGCCCGACGGCGTGGGGAGGTCGGCCGCGACGGGTGCCGAGCGCGTCGCGTCACGCACGAACGCGGGCGCCACCGGGCTCGGTGCCGCGGACTCCGCGGGCGGCGGAGCCGGCTGCGCACCCCCGTACAACCAGCCCTGCCCGTACCGCCAGCCGTTGCGGTGCAGGTACTCGGCCTGCTCGGCGTGCTCGATGCCCTCGGCGATCGTCACCATCGCGAGCTCGCGGGCGAGCGCACCGAGCGCCCTCACGACCTTGCCCGCCGTGGGGTCGTCGGGGATGCCGGACGTGAACGACATGTCGAGCTTGACACCCGCGACCGGCAGGTCGCGCAGGTAGGACAGCGGTGAGACGCCCGTGCCGAAGTCGTCGAGCAGGATCGGCACGCCCGCGGCGGACAGCTGCGTGAGCTCGTGACGGATGCGCGTGCCCGACGCGACGAGCGAGGACTCGGTGAGCTCGACGACGATCCGGCCCGCCATGAGCCGGTGCCGGGAGATCTCCGACAGCAGCGTCGTCGCGAACTCCCCGTCCCCGAGCTGGTCGGCCGAGACGTTGACCGACACCCAGGTGGTGCGGTCGGGCGACGACGCGACGAACTCCGCGACCTTGGTCGCGACCAGCTGCCCGAGCGGCACCGCGAGGCCCGCCTCCTGCGCGAGCGAGAGGAACGCCGCCGGCAGCAGGAGCCCGCGGTACGGGTGCTGCCAGCGCACGAGGGCCTCGTAGCCGACGACGCGGCCGTCGGCGAGGTCGACGATCGGCTGGTAGTGCACGACGAGCTCGTCGGCGTCGAGCGCCTCGGTCAGCTCGCGTAGCAGGTCCGAGCCCGACGAACGGGCCATCGAGTGGTCGTACACCTCGGTGCGCCCGCGTCCACCCGCCTTGGCCTTGTAGAGCGCGGAGTCGGCCGCGGCCAGCAGGCCCGGCGCACCGCCCTGCACGGTCTCGGGGTCGGCCAGGGCGATCCCGATGCTCGCGGCCACCGCGAGGCGCCGGCGCGCGACGCGGACGGGCTCGGCCAGGCCGGCGTGGATCGCGCCCGCGACCTCGAACACCGCCCGGGGACCGTCGACGTCCTGCACGACGACGACGAACTCGTCGCCACCGAGCCGCGCGACGGTGCCGCGCCGGGCGGTCGCTGCCCGCAGCACGCCCGCGACGTGCACGAGCACCTCGTCACCGGCCGCGTGGCCGTACCGGTCGTTGATCTCCTTGAACCCGTCGAGGTCGCACGCGAGCACCGCGACCCGGTCCACGACGCCGGGCTGCTCGAGGACCGACTGCAGCACCTCCTGCAGCAGCGTGCGGTTCGCCAGGCCGGTCAGCGGGTCGTGCATCGCGCGGTGCGTGAGCATCTCGGCCTGCAGCCGCGACTCGGTCGAGTCGCGCACCTGCACGACGAAGTGGTCGGGCTCGCCCGTGGGGCTGCGCACGAGCGCGGCGTCGAGCACGACCCACACGAGGTGGTCGTCGGCCCGCTGGTAGCGCTTCTCGATCGAGAACCGGTGCTGGCCGCCACCCAGCAGCCGGTCGACCTCCAGCCGCTCGCTCGCGCGCGAGTCCGGCGTGCCGAGCGCCTCCATCGGGTAGCCGCGCAGCGCCTCGACCGTGGTCCCGAGCAGCTCGGCGAGCGCCGCGTTGGCCTCGACGATGTGCCAGTCCAGGTCGACGAGCGCCATGCCGATCGGCGCGTTCTCCATCGCGACGCGGAACTGCGTCTCGGACCGGGACAGCGCGGCCTCGACCTGGCGCGACCCCGTGACGTCGACGAGCGTCGTGAGCACGGCCGGCGCGTCACCGTCGGCGGCCGCGACGAGCTGGCTCGCGACCTGCACCATGCGCGCCTGGGTCCCCATCGGCCCCGGCAGCGCGACCCCCACGAGCTGCGAGTCGACCGTGTAGCCTGCCCGGCCCGTGCGGTAGCCGAGCACCGCGGCGGGGTTCATGGACAGCCCCTGCTCGTTGACGAGCACCACGGGCAGGTCGGTCAGGTGCCGGCCCACCACCGCGTCGCTCTCGAGCCCGAGGATCGCCGCGGCTCGCTCGGAGATGTCCAGCACCGTGCCGGACAGCGAGACGACGAGCACGCCCTCCTTCGTCACTGCCTGCAGGGCGTCGTACCGGTGCCGCAGCTCGCGCGACAGGTCGAGCAGGCCGTTGGCCCGGTGCACCTCGCGACGCTGGCGGGCGAGCAGCACCAGGACCCACACGAGCGCGACGACCGCGATCGCGGCGATCACGAGCAGGCCCACGCCCACGGTGTCGGTCGTGCCGGAGACGAGCGACGCGACCGACGCGTCGTGCGGCGCGCGCCCGGCGCTCACCGAGCGCCGCCGGGCCAGTCCTGGCCCTCGTCCTCGAGATCGTCGTGGTAGTCGGTCGCGACGGGGATCCCCTCGTCGCCGGGCAGCGCCTCGGGAGCCCCGCGCAGCATCGCGAGCGTGGCCGGCAGGTCGTCGGCCTGCACCAGCACCTCCCGGGCCTTCGAGCCCTCCGACGGCCCGACGATCTCGCGCGACTCGAGCAGGTCCATGAGGCGCCCGGCCTTGGCGAAGCCGACGCGCAGCTTGCGCTGCAGCATCGACGTCGAGCCGAACTGCGTCGTCACGACGAGCTCGGCGGCCTGCAGCAGCAGGTCCAGGTCGTCGCCGATGTCCTCGTCGACCTGCTTCTTGGGCGCGGCCTGGGTGACGTCCTGCCGGTACGACGGCTTGAGCTGGGTCTTGACGTGCGCGACGACCGCGTGGATCTCGGACTCCGCGACCCACGCGCCCTGCGTACGCATCGGCTTGGCCGCACCCATCGGCAGGAAGAGCGCGTCACCCTGACCGATCAGCTTCTCGGCACCCGGCTGGTCGAGGACGACGCGCGAGTCGGTCAGCGAGGACGTCGCGAACGCCAGGCGGGACGGCACGTTCGCCTTGATCAAGCCGGTCACGACGTCGACGGACGGGCGCTGGGTCGCGAGCACCAGGTGGATCCCGGCCGCGCGCGCGAGCTGCGTGATGCGCTGGATCGACGCCTCGACGTCGCGCGGCGCGACCATCATGAGGTCGGCGAGCTCGTCGACGATCACCAGCAGGTACGGGTACGTCGCGATCTTGCGCTCGGAGCCGGGCAGCGGCTTGACCTTGCCCGCCCGCACCGCGGCGTTGAAGTCGTCGATGTGCTTGAACCCGAACGCTGCGAGGTCGTCGTAGCGCGCCTCCATCTCCCGCACGACCCACTCGAGGGCCTCCGCGGCCTTCTTCGGGTTCGTGATGATCGGGGTGATGAGGTGCGGGATGCCCTCGTAGATCGTCAGCTCGACGCGCTTGGGGTCGACGAGCACCATGCGCACCTCGTCGGGCGTCGCACGCATGAGGATCGAGACGATCATCGAGTTGACGAAGCTCGACTTGCCGGCGCCGGTGGCGCCCGCGACGAGCAGGTGCGGCATCTTGGCGAGGTTCGCGGTCACGTACCCGCCCTCGACGTCCTTGCCGACGCCGATGACCATCGGGTGGTCGGAGCGCTTCGCGGCGGCCGAGCGCAGCACGTCGCCGAGGGCGACCGTCTCGCGGTCCGTGTTGGGGATCTCGATGCCGATCGCCGACTTGCCGGGGATCGGCGACAGGATCCGCACGTCCGCGGAGGCCACCGCGTAGGCGATGTTCTTGGACAGCGCGGTGACGCGCTCGACCTTGACGGCCTGGCCCAGCTCGACCTCGTACCGGGTCACGGTCGGGCCGCGCGTGAAGCCCGTGACCTTCGCGTCGATCTCGAACTGCTCCAGGACGCTGGTGAGCGACTCGACGACGCGGTCGTTCGCCGCCGAGCGCACCTTGTGCGGAGCGCCCTTCACGAGCGACTCCTCCGACGGCAGCGTGTAGAGCACGTCGCCGTCGAGCATCGGCTGCTCGCCGCGCGGCACCCCCGTGGTCACGGGCGGGGCCAGCGGGGCCTTGGTGCGGCTGGGGACGGCGGCTGCCGCCTCGGCGTCGACGGCGGCCGTCGGCTCGGTCGGGGGTGCGGGGTCGAACGCCTGCGTCTCGTCGTCGTGCTCGGCCCCGGGCACCACGACCGCGGCGCGCACGAACGCCTCGTCCGCCTCGTAGGCGTCGAGAGCGGCCTGCTCGGCCTCGGCCTGCGCCTCCGCCCGACGGCGGGCGAGCCTCCCCCGGCGCCTGCCGGGCCGAGCCTCGGGCTCCTCGACGGCGGAGTGGAGGGCGTTGATGACGAGCGGCTCGTCGTCGGCCTCGTCACCCGTCGCCTCGTCGTGCTGACCCGTGAGCCGCCGGTACAGCGCACGCAGGCGCGGGACGACCTGGTGCACGGGCGTGGCCGTGACGACCAGCACCCCGAAGAACGCCAGCAGGAAGAGCAGCACGACGGTCACCGGGGTCGTCACGAGCGTCACCAGCGGCGTCCCGACGATGAGCCCGAGCATCCCGCCGGCGCCACGGACGGCGTCCATGTCGTCGGTGCCGGGAGCGTCGGCGAAGACGTGCACGAGCGCGCACACCGCAAGCAGGATCGCCGCGAAGCCGATGCCGATGCGACCGTTCGCCTGGCCGCGGTCCGGGTGCCGCATGAGCCTGACGGACGTCGCGAGCAGCAGGATCGGCACGACGACGCCGACGACGCCGAACGTGCCCGCGACGATGTTGTGGACCACGCCGCCGGCCGTGCCGGACAGCGACCACCACTCGCGCGCCGCGACGATCACGGCGATCCCGAGCAGGGTGAACGCGAGCCCGTCCCGCCGGTGCGAGGGGTCGAGGTCACGCGCGTCGCGACCGACCCGCCGCGCGGCGCCACCGACGAGGTGGGCGCTGCCCATCCAGATGCCCCGGACGATCCGCACCGGGAGCGCGGGCCGGCGCGGGGCCGCGGGCGCGGCGGTGCGGCTCGCCGGACGCGATCCCCCCTGCCGCGCGGGCTGCTTCTTGCCGGAGGACGTGCCGGCGGACCGTGCAGCGGGCGCGCCGGAGCGCGACCGGGGAGTCGTACGGGTCGCCATGGTCCTCACGGTAGCGTCGCGGCCCGCCGCAGCGCCGCTGCCCGCGCCGTGTCGTCCGGCGGTTCGCGAGCTTCGCCCGCACGTCGGGCCCGTGCGCCGCCCGCTCCTGTCGGTGGTCGGTCCTACGGTGTGCCCGTGCACACACTCGCGACCGGGCCGCTGACATGACGCGCCGCGGCTGGGCCCTGCTCCTGGCGATGGGCGTGATCTGGGGCGTGCCCTACCTGCTCATCAAGGTGGCCGTCGAGCAGGTCACGCCGGCGACGGTCGTGCTCGCCCGCACGTCGATCGGCGCGCTCCTGCTGCTGCCGTTCGCGCTGCGGCGCGGCGGGCTGCGCGCGTTGCGCGGGCACTGGCCGGCGATCGGAGCGTTCGCGGTGCTCGAGCTCGTGATCCCGTGGATCCTGCTGTCGAACGCCGAGCGCACGCTGTCCAGCTCGACGACCGGGCTGCTCGTGGCGACCGTGCCCATCGCGGCCGTGGTGATCGGCCGCTTCGTCGACGGCCAGGCCGTGGCGCTCGTGCGGTGGGCGGGCCTGCTGGTCGCGCTCGGCGGCGTGGCGCTCCTGCTCGGTCCCGGCGCGGCCGCGGGAGACCCGTGGGCGGTCGTGCAGGTGCTCGTCGCGGCGCTCGGGTACGCGATCGCGCCGATCGTCGCGGAACGGCATCTGCGAGGGGTCCCGGCGATCCCGATGACGACGGCCTGCCTCGTGATCGCCGCGCTCGTCTACCTGCCGGTCGTGCTCCTCGAGGCGCCGCACGAGCGACCGGGCACTGACGCCGTGCTCGCCCTCGTCGCGCTCGGCGTGGTCAGCACCGCGCTGGCGTTCGTGCTCTTCTTCCGGCTCATCGCCGAGGTCGGCGGCGCGCGCTCCACGCTCGTCGCCTACCTCAACCCCGTGGTCGCGGTCGCGCTCGGGGCGCTCGTGCTCGACGAGCCGCTCACCCTGGCGGTCGTCGCCGCAGCCGCTCTCATCCTCGCCGGGTCGGCCGCCGCGTCGCGCCGATCGCACGGCGTGCCCGAGCCCGAGCCTGCGGGCGTCGCCGACGCCGCGACGGCGCTCACGGTCGAGCCCGCGCCCACCGGGAGCCGCGGCGACGCGACCTGACGAGGACCCGGGCGGGCCTCGACCCGGCGCGACGAGGTCACAGCGTCAACGGGATGCCTCGCTCCGGCACGACGAGACGGTCGAGTCGTCCCCCGCGCTCGAGCCGCTCCTCGAGAACCGCGAGCGGTTCGACGAAGTGTGCCCAGTCGGTGTGGTGCACAGGGACGACGCGCGCAGGTGCTAGCAGGTCGATCGCGGCGCTGGCCCGCAGTGCGTCGAGCGTGAGCGGCTCCGCCCCGAACCGGCCGACGTTCGCGGCACCCACGAAGAGCACGGCCAACGCGATGTCCGGGAACCGGCGCACGACCTGGTCGACCACGTCGAGCGAGGCGTTGTCACCCGAGACGTAGACCGTCGGCCAGGCCTCGGCCTCGAGGACGAAGCCGACCACGGAGCCGCTGAGCGCCTCGCTGCCCTCGGGGCCGTGCCGCGCGGGCACCGCCGTCACACGCACGCCGCCGTCGAGATCGACGTGGTCCCAGGGGTCGAGCCCACGCACCTCAGGCACCCGAGTCGCAGCGGCGGTCGTGGACAGGACGGTCGGGACTGCGGCCAGGAGTGCGCGACCGGCCGCGTCGAGGTTGTCGGCATGCTGGTCGTGCGACAGCAGGACGACGTCGACGGGTCCGAGCGCGTCGACGGGCACCGCCGGTCCGACGAGCTTGCGCAGCGTGACGGGTCCGGCGTACTCGGCGGGGGCCTCGTCGAACGTCGGGTCGGTGAGGAACGCCGTGCCGGCGTAGACGAGGTGGAGCGTCGGACCGCCGACCCACGTCGCGACGACGTCGTGCGGCGTGGCGGAGTCGTGCTGTGCTGGCGTCTGGGTCATCACTCCATGCTCGATGGACTCACCTCACGCGGCCAGTGGCCCGCGAGTCGATGATCGCTAGGATCAGGCCATGCCCGCGACCCGGCAGGACGCCGCCGAGCACACTCGGCCCCGTGCCACGACGCACCGGGTCGCCGTCGTCGCCTTCGCAGGGATCAGCCCGTTCCACCTCGCGGTCCCGAGCGCCGTCCTGGCCTCGGGGGGCGGCGTCGCTCCCCACACCGGGTACGAGGTCGCGGTGTGCGCCGAGCGCCCCGGCCGGGTGCCGACGTCAGCCGGGTACGACATCGTCGTCGACCACGGCCTCGAGCTCCTCACCGAGGCACGCACTGTGGTCCTGCCGAGCTGGGACACGCGCCGGGATCCGCCGCCGGCGCTCGTCGAAGCGGTCCGGGCAGCGCACGGCCGCGGCGCGCGCGTGGTCGGGCTGTGCCTCGGCGCGTACGTGGTCGCCGCCAGCGGCATCGCCGACGGCCGCACTCTCGCGACCCACTGGCACGCCGCTGACGACCTCGCGAGGCGCTACCCCGCGGTGCGGGTGCGCTCGGACATCCTGTGGTCCGACCTGGGCGATGTCGTGACGTCCGCCGGGGTCGCGGCCGCCCTCGACACGTGCCTGCACGTCGTGCGCACCGATCTCGGTGTCACGATGGCCGACAGCGTCGCGCGCGCGCTCGTGCTCGCGCCGCACCGTGACGGCGCCCAGACGCAGTTCATCCCTGCCCCGGTGTCTCGCCGACCGGGCGCGGACCCGGTCGACAGGGCCATCGAGTGGGCGCTCGACCACCTCGACGATCCGCTCGACCTCGACACGTGGGCCGAGCAGGTGCATCTCGCACGACGCACGTTCACCCGCAGGTTCCGGGACCGGACCGGGATCAGCCCCGGCCGGTGGCTCGTGCAGCAGCGCCTGGCACGTGCGCGCGTGCTGCTCGAGACCACCGACCTTAGCGTCGACGAGGTCGCCCGCAGGTCCGGGTTCGGGTCGGCGGCGACGCTTCGTGTGCACTTCACCGAGCACCTGCGCACGACGCCGCGTCGCCACCGCGAGACGTTCTCCGTCAGGCCTCGACCACCACGGGGATGATCATCGGCCGGCGCCGCAGCCGGCCCGAGACCCACCGGCCGACCACGCGCCGGATCACCTGCTGCAGCTGGTGCGTGTCGGTCGCGCCCTGCGCGACGGCCTCCTCGAGCGCCCGCGTGACCTCGGGGAGGATGTCCTCGAACACGTCGTCCTGCTCGGCGAAGCCGCGCGCGTGGATCTGCGGCCCGGCCAGGACCTTGCCGTCGGCCGACGAGACGACCGCGAAGATCGACACGAACCCCTCGTCGCCGAGGATGCGCCGGTCCTTGAGCTCGGCCTCGGTGATGCCCCCGACGCTCGACCCGTCGACGTACACGTACCCGCAGGGCACCGCGCCGACGACCGACGCGCGCCCGTCGACCAGGTCGATGACCACGCCGTCCTCCGCGAGGACCACGCGGTCGGCCGGGACACCGGTCTGCACCGCGAGCGCCGCGTTGGCCACGAGGTGACGGACCTCGCCGTGCACCGGCATGACGTTGCGCGGGCGCAGGATGTTGTAGCAGTACAGGAGCTCGCCGGCCGACGCGTGGCCCGAGACGTGCACCTTGGCGTTGCCGGAGTGCACGACGCGTGCCCCGAGCCGCGTGAGGCCGTTGATCACGCGGTAGACGGCGTTCTCGTTCCCCGGGATGAGGGACGAGGCCAGGATCACCGTGTCGCCGGCGCCGACCGAGACCTTGTGGTCGTTGTTCGCCATGCGTGACAGCGCGGCCATCGGCTCACCCTGCGAGCCCGTGCACATGAGCACGACCTCGTCGTCCGGCAGGTCGCCCACCGCCTTGAGGTCGATCAGCACGCCGTCCGGCACCTTGAGGTAGCCGAGGTCGGCGGCGATCGCCATGTTCCGCACCATCGACCGCCCGACGAGTGCGACGCGACGGCCGTGCGCGGCGGCGGCGTCGAGGACCTGCTGCACGCGGTGCACGTGCGAGGCGAACGACGCCACGATGATGCGCTTCGCCGAGTCGGCGAACACACCGTCGAGCACCGGCCCGATGCCGCGCTCAGGCGCGACGAAGCCGGGGACCTCGGCGTTGGTCGAGTCGACCATGAACAGGTCGACGCCCTTCTCACCGAGCCGCGCGAACGCGCGCAGGTCGGTGATGCGCCCGTCGAGCGGGAGCTGGTCCATCTTGAAGTCGCCCGTGTGGAGCACTGTCCCGGCGGGCGTCGTCACGGCGACCGCGAGCGCGTCCGGGATCGAGTGGTTCACGGCGACGAACTCGCACTCGAACTGGCCGAACCGCTCGACCTGGCCCTCGCGCACCGGGCGGGTGCGCGGCGTGATGCGGTGCTCCTTGAGCTTCGCCTCGACGAACGCGAGCGTGAGCTGCGAGCCGACGAGCGGGATGTCGGCCCGCAGCCGCAGCAGGTACGGCACGGCGCCGATGTGGTCCTCGTGGCCGTGCGTGAGGACGATTGCCTCGATGTCGTCGAGCCGGTCCCGGATGTAGTCGAAGTCCGGCAGGATCAGGTCGACGCCGGGCTGGTGGTCCTCGGGGAACAGCACGCCGCAGTCGATGACGAGCAGACGGCCGGCGAACTCGAGCACGGCCATGTTGCGGCCGACCTCACCGAGGCCGCCCAGTGCGACGACGCGCAGGGCGCCCTCGGGCAGCGGCGGCGGGGTGTCGAGCTCGGGATGGGGGTGGCTCAAGGGCTCTCCCTGCAACGGGCGGGCCGGGCTTGCGGCGCGGACCCGCGACGGTCCCGGACCTGGTCCGGGTGATGACGTGTGTGGTGGTGCGTGCGGCCCGGGGGTCGCGTGGGCGTCAGGTGAGCGCGGCGTCGAGCAGGCCCGCAGCGCGCAGCGCGGCCCGGATGCCGTCGACCTCCTCGTCGGACGCGGCGACGTACGGCAGGCGCACGGGGCGCCGCGGGATGAACCCCAGCACCTCGAGCGCCGCCTTGACGTGGACGGCCTGGAACCCGGCGCCGTTGACGGCGTCGGTCACGGGCAGGGTCGCGGCGTAGGCGCGCTGCATGCCCGTGACGTCGCCCCGGTCCCAGGCGGACAGCACGTCGACGAACATGCGGCTCGCGGCCTGCGTGACGACGCCGACGATGCCCGCGGCGCCCACCGCGAGGAACTGCGCGATCAGGCCGTCGTCGCCCGAGTACCAGGCGAGGTCGGTGCGCGCGATCCCCCGTGCCGCGTTGACGGTGTCACCCGTGGCGTCCTTGAAGGCGACCACGCGCTCGTCGGCCGCGAGGGTGTCGATCGTCGCGTCGGCGAGGCGGACCCCGGCGCGACCCGGGACGTCGTAGAGCATCGCGGGCAGGTCCGCCGCGTCGAGCACCGCGCGCACGTGCGCGACGACGCCCGGCTGCGAGGGCCGCGAGTAGTACGGGCTGACGACGAGGAGCCCGTGCGCACCGGCCTCGGCGGCCTGCTCGGCCATGCGGACCGCGTGCAGCGTGTCGTTGGACCCCGCGCCGGCGACGACGTACGCGCGGTCACCGACCGCCTCGACCACCGCCGCGATGAGCTCGGCCTTCTCGGGGGCGTGCGTGGTGGGGGCCTCACCGGTCGTGCCGTTGAGGACCAGGCCGTCGTGGCCCGCGTCGACGAGCCGGCGGGCGAGCCGCACCGCGGCGTCGAGGTCGACCTCGCCGTCGGCCGTGAACGGGGTGACCATCGCGGAGAGCAAGGCCCCGAACGGTCGCGTGCTCGACGTCACCTGCGGCATGGCGCCCACCGTACCGCTCCCCGACCACGCGGACCGCCCAGGATCCACGTCCCGGGCACGTCGCGCACGACGACCGGGCGCCCCGGCGTCAGCGGCGTCGGTAGGTCTCGAAGCGGTAGCGCACGCCCGACGACGACGTGTGCCACGCGCCCGCCGGGTCCGCGGACTCGAGCCGCCACTCCTGCGGGTCCAGGCGCGGCGCGTGGGTGTCGCCGGCGACGGTGGCGTCGATCTTCGTGAGCTCGACGCGGTCGGCGCGCGGCAGCGCGAGTGCGTACACGGCCCCGCCGCCGACGACCCACACCTGCTCGCCGCCGGGCACGGCCGAGGCCACCTCCCACGCGGCCTCGAGGTCGCCGCACACCGTGGCGCCGTCGAGCGCCAGGCCGTGCTGGCGCGAGAGCACGACGTTGGTCCGCCCGGGCAGCGGCCGCCACCGCGGTGGCAGCGAGTCCCACGTCGCGCGTCCCATCACGACGGGATGCCCACCGGTGAGTGCCCGGAACCTCGCGAGATCCTCAGGCACGTGCCAGGGCATGGCCCCGTCCGCGCCGATCACCCCCGTCGCGCTCTGCGCCCACACGAGCGCCACCTCGGGCGCTCGACGCTCCCCCGTCGTCATACGGCGATCGGCGCCTTGATCGTCGGGTGGTGCTGGTAGCCGACCACCTCGACGTCCTCGAACGTGTAGTCGAAGATCGACGGCGCGTGGCGCAGCTGCAGCGTGGGCGCGGGGTACGGCGCGCGCGCGAGCTGCTCACGCACCTGCTCGACGTGGTTGTCGTAGATGTGGCAGTCGCCGCCCGTCCACACGAAGTCGCCCACCTCGAGGCCGGCCTGCTGGGCGACCATGTGGGTGAGCAGCGCGTACGACGCGATGTTGAACGGCACGCCGAGGAACAGGTCCGCGGAGCGCTGGTAGAGCTGGCACGACAGCCGGCCGTCGGCGACGTAGAACTGGAACAGCGCGTGGCACGGCATGAGCGCCATCTGCGGCAGCTCGGCGACGTTCCACGCCGAGACGACGTGGCGCCGTGAGTCCGGGTTCGTGCGCAGGTTCTCCACGAGCTGCGCGATCTGGTCGACGTGACCGCCGTCGGGCGTCGGCCAGGACCGCCACTGCACGCCGTACACCGGGCCGAGCTCACCGTTCTCGTCGGCCCACTCGTCCCAGATCTTCACGCCGTGCTCCTGCAGCCAGCGCACGTTCGAGTCGCCGCGCAGGAACCACAGCAGCTCGTACACCACTGAGCGCAGGTGCACGCGCTTGGTCGTCACGAGGGGGAAGCCCGCGGACAGGTCGAACCGCATCTGGTGCCCGAACACCGAGCGCGTCCCGGTGCCGGTGCGGTCGGACTTCGGCGTGCCGGTCTCGAGCACGAGCCGCAGGAGGTCCTCGTACGGCGTGGCGATCGGCGTCGGGGACGGCGTGGTGGGTCCGGACGGCTCGTAGGACGGCAGCGTCATGCGCGTCATCGTACGTTCGGGCCCGGCGGAACGGGACCAGGCGTCCGCGTGTGCGACAGTGACCGACGTGAGCAGGCAGGACGCGCAGCACGACGAGGTCCGCGCAGCCGTCCGTCAGGCGGTGTCGGTCGCCGTGGCGACCGGCCTGTACGGCGTCTCGTTCGGTGCCCTGTCCGTCGTCGCCGGGCTCTCGCTGGGCCAGACCATGGCCCTGTCGCTGCTGATGTTCTCGGGCGGCTCGCAGTTCGCGTTCATCGGCGTGGTCGGTGCGGGCGGCACCGCGACTGCCGCGGTCGCGACCGCAGGCCTGCTCGGCGTGCGCAACGGGCTGTACGGACCGCAGGTCGCCCCGCTCCTGGGCGTGCACGGGCCACGACGCCTGCTCGCCGCCCAGCTCACGATCGACGAGTCCACGGCGGTGGGGACCGCGCACCGCCCCGGCCCGGCGGCGCGCGCGGGGTTCTGGTGGACAGGCGTCGGCGTGTTCGTGCTGTGGAACCTGTGCA
Source organism: Cellulomonas sp. A375-1 (assembly GCF_001040865.1). Taxonomy (NCBI): domain Bacteria; kingdom Bacillati; phylum Actinomycetota; class Actinomycetes; order Micrococcales; family Cellulomonadaceae; genus Cellulomonas; species Cellulomonas sp. A375-1. The sequence continues at coordinate 17,905 of NZ_LFKW01000013.1, forward strand.
CGCTCGGGGGCGCGCTGCTCGGCGACGCGCTGGGCGACCCGCGCCGGTACGGCCTCGACGCCGCAGCGGCGGCCGCCTTCCTCGCGCTCGTCTGGCCGCGCTTCTCGGGTCCGCACGGGCGGCTCGCGCGGCTCGTCGGCGCCGCTGCGGTGCTGGCGGCGCTCGCGACCACGCCGTTCCTGCCCGCCGGAGTCCCCGTGCTGCTCGCGGCGGCGATCGCGATCGTCGTCGGCATGACGGCACCTGCGGACCGCGACGCACCCGACGACGACGAGCGGGCGCACGCGCCCGAGGAAGAAGGTCGTGCGTGAGCCCCACCGCCACCTGGATCGCCGTGCTCGTGGGCGCGGGCGTCGTGTTCGCGATCAAGCTCGTCGGGCACCTCGTGCCCGAGCACTGGCTCGCCGAGCCGCGCGTCGCGCGCACTGCCGCGCTCGTCACCGTCGCGCTGCTCTCGGCGCTCGTGGCGGTGCAGGCGGTGGCGCATGGTCGCGAGCTCGTCCTCGACGCCCGGCTGCCGGCCCTCGCGGTCGCTGCGGTCGCGCTCGCGCTGCGCGCGCCGTTCGTCGTCGTGGTGATCCTGGCCGCTGCGACCGCCGCGCTGCTGCGCGCGCTCGGCATGCCCTGAGTGACGCGCAGATCACAGGCGGTGGGCGGGCACCAGGGACGTAGGTCGTGCGTTGTACCCTCGCCCGACGACGAGGCCGCGCCGCGGCCACCGCAACCCGGAGGACCGATGGCCGAGGCCACCATCACGACCACCACGGCATCCGTGCGCCGATCCCCGATCGGCACGCTCATCTTCATGTCCCGCTGGCTGCAGGTGCCGCTGTACCTGGGTCTGATCGTCGCGCAGGCGTTCTACGTCTGGCAGTTCATGAAGTCGCTCTGGTACCTCGGGGTCGGCCTCTTCACCGGGCACACGACGAGCCACGGCGAGACCGTCGAGTTCGACGAGGGCACGATGATCATCGCGGTCCTCGGGCTCGTGGACGTCGTGATGATCGCGAACCTGCTGATCATGGTGATCATCGGTGGCTACGAGACGTTCGTCTCGCGCATCCGCCTCGACGACCACCCCGACCAGCCCGAGTGGCTCTCGCACGTCAACGCGAACGTCCTCAAGACGAAGCTCGCGATGTCGATCATCGGCATCTCGTCGATCCACCTGCTCGCGAGCTTCATCGAGGCGGGCGACACGATCGCGCACGACGGCGGGGCGACCGCGCTCATGTGGCAGACGCTCATCCACCTCGCGTTCATCGTCTCGGCGATGGCGCTGGCGTGGATCGACAAGGTCTCGACCAAGCACCCCCCGAAGCCCAAGCCCGCGCCGGTCACGGACGCACCGGTGCCCGTCGGAGCGGGCGCACTGTGACCCTGTTCCGCGAGACCTCGGACGTCTCGGTCCGGCCCGCGGTCCCGGGCGACGAGACCGCGATCGTCGCGATCCAGGTCGAGGCGTGGCGGCGCTCGCACGGCGAGCTGCTCGGCGGGGCGATCGACGCGCTCGACCACGACGCGATGCGCGGCCAGTGGGCCGCAGCCGTTGCTGCTCCCCCTGCCGGGCACCGCGTGCTCGTCGCGTGCGCGGGCGCCACGGTCGTCGGCTTCGCGTCGATCGCGCCCGTCCCGGCGACCGACCCGACGTCCGCTCCCGGCGGTCTCCTGCTCGCGCTCGAGGTCGACCCCGCGCACCAGCAGGGCGGGCACGGCTCGCGCCTCCTGGCGGCCGCCGTGGACCTGCTGCGCGAGGACGGCGCCGACCAGCTCCTGACGTGGGTCCTCGACGGCGACACGGCGCGCGCGCAGTTCCTGTCGGGTGCGGGGCTCGGTCCGGACGACACCGTGCGCGAGCTCGCCTCGGGCACGTTGCCCGACGGCACCACTCGCACGGTCCGCGAGCACCGCTGGTGGGCGACGATCTGACGTCGGCTCGGCGCGGGCGGTGGACGTCGCTGCCCCGCCGCGGAGAGGTCAGCTGCGGCCCTCCGGTCAGCGGCGGTAGAGCGTGCGGGCGTGCCGCAGGGACTCGCGCGCGCGCCTGCGGTCGCCTGCGGCGTCGTACGCGAACGCGAGGTGGTACCACGAGCGCCAGTCGTCGGGCTCGGCCTCGCAGCGCTCGCGCACGTCGTCGAACGCCGCCCGGGCCGCGCCGCGGTCGACCCGACCGCCGGGTGAGCGCGGCAGGTCGTCCACGGGCAGCTCGTCGGCCTCCGCGAGCGTGTCCGCCATGCGTTGCACGTCGATCGCGAGCGCCCACTCGCGGGCCAGGAACCAGATCGCCACGACGGGCAGCACCCACAGCGCGACGCCCAGCGCGATCGCCACGGGCTCACCCGTGCGGACCAGCGCGGTCGCGCGCGCCGCGACGAGCACCACGTAGAGCGCGAGCAGCGCCGTGAGCGCGACCGCCGCACCGATCGCGACAGCCGAAGAGCGGGGACGTCGTCGCGCCATCGCTCAGGCCAGGTCGAGCAGGTGCTCGAGGCCGACGGTCAGGCCGGGTCGCGACCCGACCTGGCGCACCGCGAGCAGGACGCCGGGCATGAAGCTCACACGGTCGAACGAGTCGTGCCGGATCGTGAGCTGCTCGCCGGGGTTGCCGAGCAGGACCTCCTCGTGCGCGGTGAGGCCGCGCAGGCGCACGGCGTGCACGCGCACGTCGTCCACGAGCGCCCCGCGCGCACCGTCGAGCGACTGCTCGGTCGCGTCCGGGCTCGCCTCGACCCCGGCGGCGCGACGCGCACGCGCGACGGCGTGCGCGGTGTGCAGCGCGGTGCCCGACGGCGCGTCGACCTTGTCCGGGTGGTGCAGCTCGACGATCTCGACCGACTCGAACCAGCGCGCGGCGCGTGCGGCGAACGCCATGGTCAGCACCGCACCCAGGGCGAAGTTCGGCGCGATCAGCACGCCGACGTCGGGGCGGTCCGCGAGGTGGTCGCGCACGCGGGCCCGCGCGGCGTCGTCCCAGCCGGTCGTGCCGACGACCGCGTGCACCCCCGCGTCGACGAGCGCGTGCACGTTGCCCTCGGTCACCGACGGGACGGTGAAGTCGACCGCCACCTGCGCGCCGGCGGCGGCCACCTTCGCCAGGTCATCGCTCGCGTCGAGCGCCGCGACGAGCTCCAGGTCGGGCGCGGACTCGACCGCGCGCACCGTCGTCGACCCCATGCGTCCCGCCGCGCCCAGCACGGCCACCCTGATCCGTTCGCTCACGATCCGTAACCCTAGCCGCGCGCGGCACCGGCCTCGTGCGCGGCTACGCGATCCCGACGAGCTCGGCGACCCGCTCCTCGACACGCCGCAGCTCGACCGGGCTGAGCCCCGTGAACCGTTCGACCTCGCGCGGCGCGACCGCCGACTGCGCGTACCAGCGCAACGCGGCGACCACGTCGGTGGGCGCGACCGGGCCGGGACCGACGGCCTCGCGGACGAAGCCCGTGAACCGCACCGCCGCGAGGTAGGTCGCGGGCGGTACACCCAGGTAGCGAACCGACCACCGGTGCAGGTCGCTCACGGTCACCTCGTGCGCGCGGGCCAGGTCGGCGGCCGCGACCAGGCCACGCTCGGCGTCGACCTGGCTGACGACCTCGGCGAACGTCGCCCGGTGCTCGTCGTCCTCGTCCGACCCCGGCCGCTCGTCGGACGACTCCTGCGCGCGCCGCACGACCGCCGCGACCACGAGCCGCGCCGCCTCGTCGTCCTCGCCCGCGGTCAGCGCCGCCCGCGCCGCCTCGACGACCGCTTCCCCGAGCAGGTCCTGCGGCGGCGCAGCACGGTCGACGAGGAGGTCCGCGGCCCGCCCCGCCGCAACGCGGGCCTGCGGGGCAGCGACGAACAGTCGCGAGAGCGCCATCGGGTGCAGCTGGACGCCCAGCCTGACTGCCCCGGCCGGGAGCTCGCGCACCGCCGCGCGCGTGAGCAGCCCGCGGACGTCGTCGCCCTCGGCACGCCGCGCCCCGGTCAGGGCGTCGGTGAGGCGACCGGGCGCGCCGAGCGCGAGCTGGACCAGGCCCCGGCCGTCCGGCAGGAGCAGCTCGCGCACCGCACCGGCGTCGCGCAGCACCCACGCGTGCTCGACGAGACCCGGCACGGCCAGCGCGAGCCGGCGGTAGGCGCGGTCGGAGAACGCCGACGAGTTGCTCACCAGGCCATCATCGCCCTCGCGGGCCCGACGACGGCGCTGATGCGCGCGACCGACAACCGGGTGAAATAGCCCAGACCGTGACATCGGCACCCCCGGTGGCGTCCGTACCGCCTGTCGCCCGTCCTCCTCCTTGTCGCACGAGACGGCCCGCCGTGCGCGCCGAGGCCCTCCACCGAGGCCGACGGCAGCCGTCTTCGATCAGCACGAGGGGGTGCACGATGTTCGTGCCCGCAAGATGTCACCGGAGAAACGCACGACGAGTCGCAGCAGCAGGGATCGCTGCCCTGGCGCTCGCCATCACGGGCGGCACCGCCGCCCTCGCAGCCCCGCCGGCCGTCGCTGCCAGCCTCGCGACCAGCGGCCTGCAGGACCCGGACGGCGCACAGCCCGAGTTCGAGGGCTACGTCGGCTACCACGCCGACGCCTCATCCGCAGCGGCCTCCGCCACGACGACGGACAAGCCCAAGACCACGGACCCGGGGCCTGTCGCGACCCCGGGCTTCGACACGCCCGACGTACCCGGCACCAAGGTGCCGCAGGTCAAGAAGCTCCCGGCCGTCGCCCCGCTGCCCAGCGCACCGGACCCGCAGCAGGTCGCCGCGGTCCGCAAGGCCGTGGCGACGAACGGCAGCGCGCGGGTCGCCGTGACGGCCACCGGGTCGCTGCGCTCCGACCTCGGGACATCGGCCACCGCCTCCCGGGTCCAGGGCGAGCTGACCGCTGACGCCCAGGCCGGGCTGTCCGCCACGCTCGCGGGCACCGGCTCGACGCTCGTGGGCCTCGACCCCGTGCTGCCCGCCGGCGTCTGGACCGTCACCCAGGACGGGCTGGACGCGCTGCTCGCCGATCCTCAGGTCGGTTCCGTGGTGCTCGACGGCGAGGCGTACGCGACGCTCGCGACGAGCACCGGGGTCATCGACTCCGACCTGCTCAACACCGCCGGCGTCCTCGGCAACGACTTCGACGGAGCGACGGGCGGCGGGTACCAGGTCGCCGTGATCGACTCCGGCGTCGACAACCAGCACAACGCGTTCACCGGACGCATCGTCTCGCAGGCCTGCTACGTCACCGACTCGTCCTGCCCCGGCGGGCTCAACGCGTCGACGGCGGCCGGCTCGGCCGACGAGTGCACGCACTCCAGCGACTGCGACCACGGCACGCACGTCGCCGGCATCGCGGCGGGCTCCTTCTTCACGGGTGGCCACGAGGGCGTCGCACGGGGCGCCGGGATCCACGCCCTGCGCGTGGCGCAGGACAACCCGAACAGCTCCCGGTGGACCGCGCAGTTCTCGTCCATCAACAACGCGCTCGCGCGCGTGTACGCGCTCAAGACCACGACGAGCCCCAAGATCGTCTCGGTCAACCTGAGCATCGGCACCAACACGGTGTTCGCCCCGGGCGACGCCGCGTGCGCCGCGGTCAACCCGACGACGAACACGTGGTTCTCGCTCCTGCAGGGCCAGGGCGTCGCGGTCGTCGTGGCCGCGGGCAACAACGGCAGCAGCACCGGGATGAGCTTCCCCGGCTGCTTGACGACCGCGTTCGCGATCGGCGCGACGAGCGACACCGACGTCCCGGCGGGGTTCACCAACTCCTCCTCCGGGCTGCGCTGGTGGGCTCCTGGCGTCTCGATCGACGCGCCCGTCCCGACCGGGAACAACCACGGGTTCAAGGACGGCACCTCGATGGCCGCTCCGCACGTCACCGGGGCGTTCGCGCTGCTGCGCGAGTGCGTCGACGGCAACGGTGTGCCCATCACCAACGCGGCCGCGGCCGCCAACCTCGACGCCACGGGCGTGGACGTGACGCGCGCGGGCGTGACCCGCAAGCGCATCAACGTGCTCGACGCGGCGACGCGGACGGTCAACAACAACGACTTCGCCTCGCCCGAGGTCTTCAGCGGCAACGGGCCGATCAACGACTTCGACTTCACCGTCTGCTCGGACGCCGAGCCCGGCGAACCGGGACCGTTCAGCGTCGACAACGGCGTGTGGGGCGGTGGACCCCCGCCACGACGGGCACGGCGACGATCTCGACGGAGGACAACGGGACGAACGTCACGACGTTCGACACGACCCTGACCGTCTACACGGGCACCTCGCTGGCCACGCTCACGCCGCTGGCCTGGGACGACGACTCGGGTACGGGCAACCGCAGCCTGGTCACCTTCCCGGTCAACGGCGGCACCTCCTACCGCATCAAGGTGGACGGGTTCGGCGCGACCAACGGTCTGCTCAACCTGCACATCGAGAACGGGCCCGCCCCGCTCTGCCAGGGCGTCGCGGCGACGATCGTCGGAACGCCGGGTGCGGACACGATCAACGGAACCGCCGGTGACGACGTGATCGTCGCGGGTGCGGGCAACGACGCCATCGACGGGCTGGGCGGCAACGACCGGCTCTGCGGTGACGCAGGCGACGACACGATCCGTGGCGGTACGGGCAACGACATCGGCTTCGGCGGGTCGGGCGCGGACTCCCTGCGGGGCGACTCGGGCAACGACACGCTGCTCGGCAACCCCGGCAGCGGGTCGACCGACGACGTCGGCGACTACCTCAACGGTGGCACCGGCAACGACACCCTGGACGGCTGGGTCGGCGACGACCAGCTCAACGGCGGCACCGGGAACGACCAGCTGCTGGGCATGGACGGCACCGACACGGTGATCTTCGCGACCTCGGCCGCGGGCGTGGTCGTCGACCTCGCCGCGGGCACCGCGACGGGTGACGGCACCGACTCGGTCGTGCAGGCCGAGAACGCCATCGGTTCGGCGCGGGCCGACAAGCTCGTGGGCACCTCGGGCACGAACGTGCTGCGCGGTGGCGCCGGCAACGACCGGATCGAGGGGTGGAACGGCAACGACACGATCGCCGGCGGCCCCGGCACCGACACGGTCCTGGGCGGCAACGGCAACGACACGATCGCCGGAGAAGCGGGCAGCGACCGCCTGTACGGCAACCCCGGCAACGACACGGTCCGAGGCGGTGACGGCGACGACCAGATCGACGGCGGCACGGGCAACGACCGGTTGTACGGCGAGGCCGGGGTCGACCGCATCGCCGGTGCCGACGGCACCGACACGATCGACGGTGGCGTGGGCAACGACGTCATCGACGCGGGCGACGACGCCGACACGGCGACCGGAGGCGCCGGCAACGACACCGTGCGCGGTGGCACAGGCAACGACACCGTGCGCGGCGGGGCCGGCAACGACTCCGTGTACGGCGGCACGGGCAACGACCGGGTCTTCGGTGACTCGGGCAACGACCGGGTGTTCGGCGAGTCCGGCACCGACGTCCTCAACGGCGGTTCCGGTTCGGACAGCTGCTCCGGCGGTACCGGCGTCGACACGGGCGCGTCGTGCGAGAGCACGTCGTCGATCCCCTGATCACCTGACGGCACTCCCGCCGCTCGCTGCGGGAGCCGAGAGGTCCGCGCTGCGCGGGTCGGCCACGGCCGGCCCGCGCAGCGTCGTGGAACGGGTCAGTGCGCGGTGGTCAGTCGCCGAACGGCCCGACGCGCACCACGGACCGCGGGCGTGACGCGAGCTCGGCAGCGAGTTCCTGCACGTCGGCCGCCGTCACCGCGCGCACGCGCTCGAGCGACTCGTCGATGCTCAACAGCTGGCCGTGGACCAGCTCGGCCTTGCCGAGCCGGCTCATGCGCGAGCCGGTGTCCTCCATGCCGAGCACAAGCCCGCCCGACAGCTGCCCGATCGACCGCTCGAGCTCGGCGGACGAGATGGGGGTCGACGCGAGCCGCTCCCACTCCGCGACCATGAGCGCCACGACCTCGTCGACCTTCGCCGGGGTGCACCCGGCGTAGAGCCCGAACACGCCCGTGTCGGTGTGACCCGACGCGAACGAGTAGGTCGAGTAGGCCAGGCCGCGCTTCTCGCGCACCTCCTGGAAGAGCCGCGACGACATGCCGCCGCCGAGCACCGCGTTGAGCACCGACAGCGTGAAACGACGGTCGTCGGTGGCCGTCAGGGACGCGCACCCGACGATGACGTTCGCCTGCTCGGTGTGCCGCCGCACGGCGCGCTCGACGCCCACGATCGGCAGGCCCTGCTCGCCGGCGGTCAGCTCGACGGCACGCGCGCGGCGTCCCGTCGGGTCCGCGTCGCCTGCGAGGTCCCAGCCGCCGGCGACGAGAGCGTCGGCGACCTGGGCGCACAAGGTGTCGTGGTCGACTCCCCCGGCCGCGCTGACGACGAGCGTCGCGGGCTGGTAGTGCCAGCGGTAGTGCTCCCAGACCGCGTCACGCGGGACGTCCCGGATCGTGTCGGGTGTGCCGCCGATCGGACGGCCGAGCGGGGGGTCCCCCAGCACCGCGGTCGCGAACTGCTCGTGGACCACGTCGCTCGGGTCGTCGTCGTTCATCGCGAGCTCTTCGAGGATGACCCCGCGCTCGGTCTCGAGCTCGTCGGCCTCGAGGCGCGCCGAGGTCACCATGTCGGCGATCACGTCGACTGCCATGGGCAGGTCCGAGTCGAGCACCCGCGCGTAGTAGCACGTGTGCTCCTTGCCCGTGGCCGCGTTCGCCTCACCGCCGACGGCGTCGAACGCCTCGGCGATGTCCATCGCGGTCCGCCGCGCGGTGCCCTTGAACAGCAGGTGCTCGAGGAAGTGCGTCGAGCCGAAGTGGCCCGACTCCTCGTCGCGCGAGCCGACGCCGACCCACGCACCCACGGTCGCGGACCGCAGGCCGGGCATGTGCTCGGTCAGGACCCGGACGCCGCCGGGCAGGACGGAACGACGCACGAAGGCGTCGCCGTCCTGCCCGGCGGACTGCTCGGCGCCAGGGAGCCCCTGGCGCACGAGCGGGAGGTCGAGAGGCACGTCAGGCGTCGGTCGTCGTGGGCTCGACCGTCTCGTCCGCGGGCTTCGCGTCCTCGGCGGGCTCGTCCACGACCGCGTGCAGCGACAGCTTGCCGCGCGGGTCGATCTCGCCGATCTCGACCTGGACCTTCTGGCCGATGGCCAGCACGTCCTCGACGTTCTCGACGCGCTTGCCGCCGACGAGCTTGCGGATCTGGCTGATGTGCAGCAGACCGTCCTTGCCCGGCGAGAGCGAGATGAACGCGCCGAAGGTCGTCGTCTTCACGACGGTCCCGACGAAGCGCTCGCCGATCTCGGGCATGTGCGGGTTGGCGATCGCGTTGATCGCGGCCCGCGCGGCCTCGGCCGACGGACCGTCGGTCGCACCGATGTAGACCGTGCCGTCGTCCTCGATCGAGATGTCGGCGCCGGTCTCCTCCTGGATCTGGTTGATCATCTTGCCCTTCGGGCCGATGACCTCGCCGATCTTGTCGACCGGCACCTTGACCGTGATGACGCGCGGGGCGAACGGGCTCATCTCGTCGGGCGTGTCGATCGCCTCGGAGATCACGTCGAGGATCGCCAGACGCGCCTCCTTGGCCTGAGTCAGCGCGCCGGCCAGCACCGAGGCGGGGATGCCGTCGAGCTTGGTGTCGAGCTGGATGGCCGTGACGAACTCGCGCGTGCCGGCGACCTTGAAGTCCATGTCGCCGAACGCGTCCTCGGCACCGAGGATGTCCGTGAGCGCCGCGTAGCGGGTCTCACCGTTCACCGTGTCGGAGACGAGGCCCATCGCGATGCCCGCGACGGGCGCACGCAGCGGGACACCGGCGTTGAGCAGCGACAGCGTCGAGGCGCAGACCGAGCCCATCGACGTGGAGCCGTTGGAGCCCAGTGCCTCGGAGACCTGGCGGATCGCGTAGGGGAACTCCTCGCGGCTCGGCAGGACGGGCATGAGCGCCCGCTCGGCCAGCGCGCCGTGACCGATCTCGCGACGCTTCGGCGAACCCACGCGGCCCGTCTCACCGGTCGAGTACGGCGGGGAGTTGTAGTTGTGCATGTAGCGCTTGCGCGTCTCGGGCGACAGCGTGTCGAGCTGCTGCTCCATGCGGAGCATGTTCAGCGTCGTGACGCCCAGGATCTGGGTCTCGCCACGCTCGAACAGCGCCGAGCCGTGGACGCGGGGCAGGACCTCGACCTCGGCACCCAGGGTGCGGATGTCGCGCAGGCCGCGGCCGTCGATGCGGAAGCCGTCGGTGAGGATGCGCTGACGGATCAGCTTCTTCTGCACCGAGCGGTACGCGGCGGAGATCTCCTTCTCGCGACCCTCGAACGCGGCGGCGAGCTCGGCCTGGACCTCGGCCTTGATCTCGTCGAGCCGGCCCTCGCGGGTCTGCTTGTCGGCGATGCTCAGTGCCTCGTTCAGGCGACCGGTCGCGGCGGCCTCGACCGCGGCGAACACGTCGTCCTGGTAGTCGGGGAACGTCGGGAAGGCCTGCGTCTCCTTGGCAGCCTTCGCGGCGAGCTGCGACTGCGCGTCGACGAGGACCTTGATGAACGGCTTCGCGGCCTCGAGGCCCTGCGAGACGATCTCCTCGGTCGGCGCCTGGCCGCCCTCGTTCTTGATGAGGTTCCACGACTTCTCGGGCGCCTCGGCCTCGATCATCGCGATGGCGACGTCGTCACCGACGACGCGACCGGCGACGACCATGTCGAACGTCGCCCGCTCGCGCTCGGAGTAGCGCGGGAACGCGACCCACTGACCGTCGACGAGCGCGATGCGCACGGCGCCGACCGGGCCGGAGAAGGGCAGGCCCGACAGCTGCGTCGAGATCGACGCGGCGTTGATGGCGAGCACGTCGTACGCGTCGTCCGGGTGGATCGCCAGGACCGTGATGACGACCTGGACCTCGTTGCGCAGACCCTTGACGAAGAGGGGACGCAGCGGGCGGTCGACGAGACGGCACGCCAGGATCGCCTCGGTCGAGGGACGGCCCTCGCGGCGGAAGAACGAGCCGGGGATCTTGCCGGCGGCGTACTGCCGCTCCTCGACGTCGATCGTCAGCGGGAAGAAGTCGAACTGCTCCTTGGGGTGCTTGCCGGCCGTCGTGGCCGACAGGAGCATCGTGTCGCCGTCGAGGTACGCGGCGGCGGAGCCGGCGGCCTGCTTGGCGAGGCGGCCGGTCTCGAAACGGACGGTGCGGGTGCCGAAGCGACCGTTGTCGATCACGGCCTCGGCGAACTGGATCTCGGGACCCTCCACGGGTGCCCTCCTTGCTCTCGAAGGCGCCGGCCGGTCCCGGCGGTCTTCGATCGAGGCTCACGGAGCAAGGCTCCGGGGGCCACTACCGAGGACCGGACAGGTGGACCGACGCGGTGGGTGATGCGTGTCGAACGTGTGGTGCGTGCTGCTCGGACGAGCAGCTGAGCACGCCGACGATCTTGCCGGGGTGCTGCCGGGCCTGTCGCGCGACGCGCGGGCCCGACATGCGGACCAGCCCGGACCCCCGCGGGGGCCCGGGCTGGTCCGGAAGGTCAGCGACGCAGACCGAGGCGCTCGATGATCGAGCGGTAGCGGTTGATGTCGATCTTCTGCAGGTAGCCGAGCAGGCGACGACGACGACCGACGAGCAGCAGCAGGCCGCGGCGGCTGTGGTGGTCGTGCTTGTGCTCCTTGAGGTGCTCGGTCAGGTCCTTGATGCGCTTCGTGAGGACAGCGATCTGCACCTCCGGGGAACCGGTGTCGCCCTCGTGCGTGGCGTACTCGGTCATGATGGCCTGCTTGGTGGCAGCGTCGAGGGACACGGCTCTCCTTGTTGATCTCGTTGCGCGGTGCGCCGGGGCACGTCCACCCGGGCTCTCTCGTTCCGCGGCCGTTCTGACGGCTACGACAGACTACCAGGCACGAGCCCGCACCGAAGCCCGCCCTGACGGGGGCGACGCGGTCAGGCCGTGGGGTCGTACAGCCGCACGACGTAGCTCAGCGAGCGCGACGACCCACCGGTGATCCCCGAGACCGTCACGCGGTACTGGATCGACCGCTTGCCCTGGGGGTCCGCGACGCCCTTGACGCGGAACACGAGCGTGTTCGGCCCGTACCCGACGACGGGCGCGTACTTCTTGACCGTGAGCGTGCGCGCCACGTTGCCCGACGACCACAGCCGCTGCACCTTGACGGTCGCCCTGGAGAAGCTGACGTTCGGGTCGGACGACGACAGCGACCAGCGCCCGTTCGGCTCGAGCTGCTCGGGGAACCAGCCGCGGGCGGGCCACTCCATCCAGGTCGGCCTGGCGACCGACGAGGACGTGCCGAGGCCGATGACCGTGAGCGCGTTGGCCGAGGGCGTCGAGCCCGTCGCGATGCGCGTCGTCGTCGGGTTGAGGATCCACCGGCGGTGCCCGACGGCCGTGTTCCCGTCGCCGGGGTCGACCATGTACGCGGCGATCGCCTTGGCCCCGCTGGTGCCGAGGGCGAGGTTCGAGACCCCCGCGGCGCTCTTGGCGTCCCGGGTCCAGCAGTGCGGGAACTCGCTCGGGGTGGGCGAGTGCGACAGCTTGCCGTTCGCGTCCATGAGCAGCGCCGCCTTCTGCGCCGCTCCGCTCGCGTCCGCGTCGAGCTCGACCGGCGCCAGCTGGACGAGCGCGCGCATCGCGTTGACCGTCGTGAGCGTCGCCGTGCGCGACGCGTTCGACTCGCGGCCGGCCGAGCACGACCCGACGCTGCCGGTCCAGGTCACCGGGACCTTGAGCGCCTGCGCGATGCGGGAGGTGTAGAGGCGCGTGACCCAGGCCTTCGTCGGCTTGACGTCCACGCTCGCGGCGACCGCCCCGGCCGCCGCGACGCCGCCCCGCTGGGCGCTCGTCGGTGCTGCGATCGTGGGTCCGGCGACGACGGGTGACGATGCGACGACCGGACGCTCGGACCGGGCCTGCGCCGGCGCGAAGGCCGTCGCGAGGAGCGCGCAGGAGGCGACGGCGCAGAGCAGCACGCGAGTGCGACGGTGGGCCACACGGACCTCCGAGGGGCGACGACAGGGCGAGGACCCCGTGCGGGGCCCCTGCCCCACCATCGGCACGCCTGGCGGGCGACCTGAGCCGGCCGGTTCAACAACTCGCTGACCTGCCGCTCGGCGCTCCCGCTGGCACAGCCCGCCGCGTCACTGCGCGGGGGCGAGCACCTCACGCACGCGCTCGACGTCCGCGTGCATCTGCACCAGCAGCTCGTCGACCGAGTCGAACCGCAGCGTGGGACGCAGCCGCGCGACGAGGTCGAGCACGACCTCCTCGTCGTACAGGTCGAGGTCCGTGCGGTCGAGCACGTACGCCTCGACGCGGCGCTGCACACCGTCGAACGTCGGGTTGGTGCCGATCGAGACCGCCGCAGGCAGCGGTGCGTCGTCGACGACCGGGGTCCCGTCGGCGCGGCGCGTCCGGCGCAGCCACCCCGCATACACGCCGTCCGCGGGCACCATGCCGATCGCGTCCTGCGCGAGGTTGGCCGTCGGGAAGCCGAGCTCGCGGCCCCGTGCGTCGCCGTGCACGACGATGCCGCGCAGCCGGTGGGCCCGGCCGAGCACGTGCGCGGCCTGCTCGACGTCGCCCGCCGCGAGCGCCTCGCGCACCCACGTCGACGACCAGCGACGGTGCGGCGCCTCACCGTCGGGCGCCTCGGGGGGTGTGATGTCGTCGATCACCTCGACGTCGAACCCGTACCGCCGGCCGAGCTCGACCATCGTCGACAGGTCACCCGAGTTCTGCCAGCCGAACCGCACGTCCCGTCCGACGACCACGGTGCGCGCCCGCAGGCCGTCGACCAGGTAGGTGCGCACGAACTCCTGCGGCGACTGACGCGCGAAGTCGAGCGTGTAGTCCAGCAGCAGCACGGCGTCGAGCCCGGTCTGCTCGAGCAGGTCGAGCCGGTCCTCGTCGCCGGTGAGCAGCGGCGGGGCGTCATCCGGCCGGTGCACCTGCAGCGGGTGGGGGGTGAACGTCACCGCGACCGCGGCGGACCCCTGGGCCCGCGCGTCCGCCGCCATGCGGCGCAGCACGCTCGCGTGCCCGCGGTGCACTCCGTCGAAGTTGCCGAGCGTCACGACCGTCGGACCGAAGTCGGACGGCACGTCGGCGAGGTCGGTCCAGCGATGCACCCGCCGATCATGCCACCGCGTCACGGTCGGGCGCTGCGCCGTCCCGTGGCGCGGCCTCGCCGTGCTGCCTGCGGGGCAGCGACGACGAGGCCGCGCACGGGGTACGTCACCTGGGGCCGCGGACCAGGGTGACGGACGCCTCGTCGGTCGTGGCCGAGCCGGCGTCGTTGGTGAACACCGCGCGGTAGCGGTCCCCGTCGGTGCCGGGCCCGACGACGAGGCTCAGCGCCGTGCCGCACGCGTGGCGCACGTCCACCCACCGCGACGAGCCGCGCTCGCGCACCTGCCACTGGATGCGCGGCACCGGGTAGCCGCTGGCCGCAGCCCGCAGCGTGACGCGCGTACCCGCCTTGCCGCTCACGGACGCCGGGTGCGTGGTCACCTGCGGCGCCGCACGCTCGATCCGCAGCGTCGCGGCGTCGGTCGCGACCGAGCCGGACGCGTTCGTGAAGACCGCGCGGTACTGCGTGCCGTCAGTCGCCGGGGACGCCTTGACGGTCAGCGTCGTGGACGTCACCCCGCGGACCGTGGCCCAGCGACCCTTGCCGTGTCGCGACTCCCACCGCACGGTGGGCGTCGGGCTACCCGTCGCGGCCGCGACGAACTGCACGGTCGCGCCAGGTGCGACCGTCGCGTCCTGGGGCTGGGTCGTGACGACCGGCGCGGCCGGCACACCCTTGGCACCGAGATCGGCGACGAACGACGCGACCCACGACATCGGCGCGTTCCAGTTGATCGTCAGCTCGTTGACCGACCACGCCTCGATGTCGTCGACGTAGCACAGCTGCGGCGCGCACTCGTGGCCCGCGGGGTAGAGCCGGTTCATCACCGGGTCCCACGTGCCGCGCTGCGAGTTGGGACCACCCGAGACCGTGCCCGGCGGCGGCGGCACGAGCCACCGGCTGTGCTGGTGCGACGAGAACTCGGTGCCGTACCCCGTGATGTACGAGTTGTTCAGCGCGTTGCGGCCGAGCAGGTAGTCCATCGACTCGAGCACGGCGCGGGCGTACGCGGGGTCACCCGTGAGGTCGTAGGCCGTGGCCAGGACCACCTGGTTGTTGAGCACGGCCGAGTTCGAGCCCCACTCGTAAGAACCGTCCGCCTGGCCCGGGTAGGCCTGGCCGAACGCCTCGTCGCCCTGCCACGCGAGGTAGGTGTCCGCTCCTGCGACCACCGAGGCACGGATGGCCTTGCGCGTCGGCAGGTTGTTGGGCACCGTCGCGAGGTCCATCCGCGCGAGCGGGGCCACGCTCCCCCACGAGAACCCGGTGCGCGACCAGATGTCGGAGGCCGCGAGCGGGCTGGCGAGCACGTCGGCCTTGACGTCGCGGTCGCCCGTGGTCAGGAAGAGCTCCGCGGCCGCCCAGTAGAACTCGTCGGTCACGTTGGCGTCGTCGTACGGGCCTCCGCCGTTCTGCCCCGCCGTCACCGGCGCGTACAGGTCGGGCACGCGCTTGGCGGCCGCGTAGGCGGTCCGCGCCGCGGTGAGCAGCTTCTGCGAGTACGCCTTGTCGTACGTGCGGAACAGTCGCGCACCCTGCGCCGCAGCCGCGGCGAGGTTGAGCGTGGCCGCCGTCGACGGGCGGTGCAGGCGTCGCAGCTGCGGGTCCTGCGACGGCAGGAGCCCGAGGCCCGTCCAGCCCACGTCGTGGATCTTGTGGTGCACGAGGCCGTCGAGCGAGCGGGAGTCCGTCGCGGAGACCGTCATCCCCGAGCCGGCGGGCACCTGCATCGCGAGCAGGAAGTCGAGCTGCCAGCGCGCCTCGTCGAGCACGTCCGGCACGCGGTTGCCGCTCTCGTCGCCGGGCACGTCCAGCGTGGCGTCGCCGAGGGCGCCCTTGACGGCGTTCTTCGTGTGCAGCGTCCGCTCGTACATGCCGAGCAGCTGAGCGACCGCGATGCCGCCGTTGACCACGTACTTGCCGTGGTCGCCCGCGTCGTACCAGCCACCGACGACGTCGAGCGAGTACCCCTCGGGGCACGCCCACGTCCCGTACGACCACGAGCCGCCGTCCTCGGCGGAGGTGAGGCACGCGACGTCCAGGTCACCCTTGTTGACCGCTCCGTCGGGCCCGGACACGTGCCCGGCGGGCCGGTCGTACCGGTCGTCGGGGACGTCGACCGCGATGCCCGATCGCACGGGGTAGAAGTAGTTCAGCGCGTCGTAGCGCAGCTGGTCGTACAGCGTCGCCGAGATGGCGAACGGGTCGCTGCGGTCCTCACCGACGACGAGCGTGTACCCGCTTCCCGGCGTGCTGAAGCTGCTGAAGTCGATCGTCTGGACCGCGAGCTGCGACGTCGGGTCCACGCCCGCCGGGGTGGCCTCGCCGGAGGCGACCACCTGCTGCGCCGCGTCCTGCAGCTCCCACGCGAGGGGCTCGGCGGCGTCGCTCACGACCGTCGCGTTCTTCGGCCCGTCCGGCAGGTAGCCGAGCTGGTTGACCCGGATCGGGCCGCGCACGTCCGGCTCGTACGGCGGCGGCGGCGTGGCGACCTTCTGCAGCGAGATGCTCGTGATGCAGAAGGTGAAGTCGCCGCGAGCACCCATCTGCAGCGCGAGCTGGCCCACGCCGACGGTCGGGTCGGACGACTCGGCCGGGAACGTCAGAGGCGACGTGAACGCCAGGACGTGCTCCTGCAGGTCGGTGGTCAGCTCGGTGTTGTCGACGAACGCGGTGCGCCACGGCTCGGCGTTCTCGCCGACGATCGTGCGGATCGTCGCTCCGTTGCTAGCGCTCGCCGTGTACGCGAGGCGGTAGTTGGCGTCCGCCTCGATCGGCAGGCCGTTGAGCACGAGGCCCGCGTACTGGCCCGAGCTGTCGAGGACCTCGAAGCACAGGGGCTCACCCTCACCGGGCTCGGACGTGACGGTCCAGCCGTTCGCGCTCCAGCCCTCGGGCAGCACACCGTCGAAGCTCGTGTCGGGGAGCAGCTCGACGTCCCCGCTGAGCTGGAAGTCGTCGAGGCAGAACGTGTAGTCGGCCGCCTGCGCGCCGAGCTGGAAGGAGAGGTTCCCGTCGCCGCTGAACTCGGGCGTCCAGGAGAACGCGTAGTCCTGCTTCTCCTCGGTGAGGGCGACGGTCGACGACACGTCGTCGGGCCACCCGATGCCGGCGCGCAGGTTCACCGAGACGGGCGCGGTGGTGTGCGCGGAGAACGACACCGTGTAGGTGCCGCCCGCCTGGAACGCCACCCCGTCGTGCTGCGCCGCGACGTCCCAGGGGTTCGTCGTCCCGGCGGGGACGACGACGCAGAGCTCACCGTCCACCACGGACGACGACGAGTCGCCGCCGTAGCTGTACCAGCCCTGCGTCCCGTCGGCGAAGTCGTGCGGGGACTCGACGGGATTGGCGAACGCTCCGGGCGCGACTGCGGCGGTCGCGACGAGGGCCGCGGCCGTCAGGCCGGCGGACAGGGCGGCCGTGCGCGCACGGCGACGGAACCAGGAAACCACGTTGTCTCCTTGAGAGGCCTGACAGCGCTTGCCCCGGGAGCGGACGGAGCTCCCGATCGTCGCTACGCGGAACGTACCAGGACATACGGGACGCCGAAACCGGTCCCGGACCGCCTGAACCGTTTAGTTCACCCGTCCAGCCGTCGCCGATCGCGGGATCAGGCGACGGCGAGGACGAGCACCGGCCGGGCTTTGCCCTCGCGCAGGCGCAGCAGGGCGACGAGGCGTCCGTCCGGGCCGATCGCCGCGACCGTCTGGTCCGGGTCGTCGGTGACCGACGGCGGGTAGGCCTCGATCCCCTGGCCGTAGCCGAGCGCACGCTCCTGGGCCTCGGTCACGTCGTACACGGGGAAGGTGCCGCGTGCCGCGTCCGCGAGCGGCATCACGTCGAGCGGGACGTCGTCCGGCGTGCGTGCGAGCTCGTCGAGCGTGCGCGCGTCGTCGAGCCGGTAGCCGCCGACGCGCGTGCGCCGCAGCGCGACCAGGTGCGCCCCGACGCCGAGCGCGAGGCCGAGGTCGCGCGCGAGCGCCCGCACGTACGTCCCCGACGACACGACCGTGCGGACGTCGACGTCGAGCACCCGCACGCCGTCGGCCGACGCCTCACGCATCTCGCCGACGACGAGCTCGGCAATCGTCACCGGGCGCGCCGCGAGCTCGACCTGCTCCCCCGCCCGGACGCGTGCGTACGCGCGCTCACCGTCGACCTTGATCGCCGAGACGGCACTGGGCACCTGCATGACGTCGCCGGTGAGCCCGCGAGCCGCCGCGACGATCTCGTCGCGGGTGAGGTGGTCGGCGTCCTGCGCGCGCGTGACCTCGCCCTCGGCGTCCTCGGTCGTCGTCGCGACGCCCAGCCGGATCGTCGCGGTGTACTCCTTGTCGGCGCCGACCACATAGGTCAGCAGCTTCGTGGCACGGCCGACGCCGACGACGAGCACGCCCGTCGCCATCGGGTCGAGCGTGCCGGCGTGACCGACCTTGCGTGTGCCTGCGAGTCCGCGCATGCGCGCCACGACGTCGTGGCTCGTCCAGCCCCCGGGCTTGTCGACGATCACGAACCCGTCCGGTGCGGTCGGGCGCCGTCGTCGTGCACCCTCGTCCCGCTGCCGGCGCGCGCCGGGCGCGCGCACCTCGGGCGCTCCGCTCATGCCTGGGCCCGGCGGGTCGCGAGGACCACGCAGTCGATCAGCGCGTCCATGCCGGCGTCCTCGCCGCGGTGCGCGTCCGCGTCGACCGCGACGAGCACGTTGAGGAGCATGCCGAACGCCACGAACTGCCGCGCCTCGTCCGGCTCGGCGCCCGTGCTCGCGACGAACAGGCGGTACGCCTCGCCGAGGCAGTGCCGCGCGACGCGCCCCACCTCCTCGTCGGCGCTCGCGATGAAGCCGTGCATCAGCAGCCGCAGCAGGTCCCGGTCCTCGATGAGCTCGAGGTAGGCACGTCCCATCGCCTCGCCGGGGTCGGCCTCCTGGGCGGCGGCGGTCAGCACCTCGATGACCTCGCCCGCCGCCTGGCGGTACACCTCGACGAACAGGTCACGCTTCGAGCCGAAGAGGCGCACGACGTACGGCTGCGAGATCGCCGCGGCGCGCGCGACCTCGTCGGTCGTCGCCGCGAACCCACCCTCGGCGAACACGTGGCGGGCCGCCAGCAGGATCTGCTCGCGGCGCTCGTCGCCCGACATCCGGACGGCACGAGCGGACTCCTTGACGGCGACCTCGCTCGGCACAGCGCTGCTCGACATGGTTGACAGGTTATCAGCCGATGCCTACGGTCGGATCTTGTTAGTAATCACTCAATGCCAACAGATCGACCTCGACCGCAGGGAGCACCCGATGACCACGTCCCGCCACGACGAACCGCCCACCGCGGTGCGTGCCCCTCGCGCACGCCCCCGAGCGGCCCGCACCGGCATCGCGCTCCTGGCCGCGTCGCTGCCGATGTTCATGGCGACCCTCGACAACCTCGTGATGACCACGGCGCTGCCCGTGCTGCGCACCGAGCTGTCCGCCTCGCTGAGCGAGCTCCAGTGGATGATCAACGCGTACACGCTCGCGTTCGCCTCGCTCATGATCGCCGCGGCGACCCTCGGCGACCGCCTCGGCCGGCGCCGCGTCTTCCTCGTCGGGATCGGGGTCTTCGCGCTCGCCTCGATCGCCTCGGCGCTCGCCACGACCCCCGAGGCGCTCATCGCCGCGCGTGCGGTCCAGGGCGCCGGCGCAGCCGCGATCATGCCGCTGTCCCTCACGCTGCTCGCGGCCGCCGTGCCGCGCGCACGCCGCGCGATGGCGATCGGAGTCTGGGGCGCGGTCTCGGGTCTCGGGGTCGCGCTCGGGCCCGTGATCGGCGGCGCGGTGGTCCAGGGCATCTCGTGGGAGGCGATCTTCTGGATCAACGTGCCCGTGGCGCTCGTCGCCGTGCCCCTCGTGCTGCGCGTCCTTCCCGAGTCGTTCGGTCGTCGTCAGCGCATCGACCTGGTGGGTCTCGCGTTCGCCGGCACCGGCGTCCTGGCGATCGTCTGGGCGGTCGTGAACGGCAACGACGACGGCTGGACGTCCGGCAGGGTGGTCGGGGCGCTCACAGCAGGCGTCGTGCTCCTGGTCGCGTTCGTCCGGCGTGAGGCGTCCACGGACCACCCGTTGGTCCCCCTGCGGCTGTTCCGGGTGCGGTCCTTCGCGGCCGCGAACGGCAGCTCGTTCCTGTTCTCGGTGGGCGTGTTCGGCACCGTCTTCGTGCTCTCGCAGTACCTGCAGATCGCGATGGGCTACACGCCCCTGCAGGCCGGGCTCCGGACGCTGCCCTGGACCGCGGCTCCCATGCTCGTCGCGCCGATCGCCGGGATGCTCGCGCCGCGGCTCGGCGTGCGCCCCCTCCTCACGGCCGGGCTCGCGCTCCAAGCAGTGGGCCTCGCATGGCAGGCCGCCGTGATCGGGGACGCGACCGTGTACGCCGACATCGTGCCCGGCCTGGCCCTGGCGGGGCTCGGCATGGGCCTGACGTTCGCACCGTCGGCGACCGCCGTGCTGGCCGACATGGTGCCCGACGACCATGGCACCGCGAGCTCGGTCAACGCGACGATCCGCGAGGTCGGCGGGGCCGTCGGTGTCGCCGTGATCGTCGCCGTGTTCCAGGCCGCCGACGGCACGCTCACGCCCGACGGCTACGCGCAGGGGTTGCGGCCCGCGGCCTTCGTCGGCGCGGCCGTGGTCGCCCTCGGCGCGGTCGTCGCCGCGCTCATGCCCCGCAGCACGGGCCGCATCACGCCGGAGGCGCCGACCCTGCCGGTCGACTCGGCAGATCTCGCACGCGTGGCCGACGAGAACGACGACGAACCCGCGCTCGCCACGCGCTGAGAGCGCCCGGCGCCCGGAGCGAGACGCCGTGCACGCGCGAGGGCGGCCCGACCTGTGCAGGTCGAGCCGCCCTCGTGATGTCGCCGGACCGCCGCGGTGCGGGATCCCTCATGCCTCAGCCTCGTCCGACTCGTCGTCGTCCTCGTGCTTGCGGTAGGGGTCGGCCTCGCCGGCGTACGTCGCCGACTTCGCCAGCGCCTGCACCTGCGCGTCGCGTCGGGCCGCGTCGGCGAGCGCCTGCTCGAGGTGCGCCGCGGTCTCGGGCACCGCGTCGAGGTGGAAGGCGAGCGTCGGCGTGAGCCGGATGCCCGTCTGCTTGCCCACCTCGGAGCGGATGATGCCCTTGGCTGACTCGAGCGCGAGGGCGGAACCCGCGCGCTCCTCGTCGTCCCCGAGCACCGTGTAGAACACGTCGGCGTGTTGCAGGTCCCCCGTGACACGGACGTCGGTCACGGTCACGAACCCCAGGCGCGGGTCCTTGACCCGGGTGTCGAGCATCTGCGCGACGACCTGCTGGATCCGCTCCGCCAGCTTGCGTGCACGAGCACTGTCCGCCATCAGACTCTTCCTCTCACACGACGGCCGTCCTGGAGCCCTCCCCAGGGGCAGGGCTCGGCGAGGGTGCGGTGTGCGCACACGGCCGTGGTTGGGCCTGGCGGGCGGCCGCCCCGTGAGGGGGCGGCCGCCTGGTAGGCCGTGCGCGCACACCGCGCGCGGCCTCGCCGACGATCAGGACCGCGGCTTCTCGCGCATCTCGAACGTCTCGATGATGTCCTCGACCTGCAGGTCGTTGTACGACCCGAGACCGATACCGCACTCGTAGCCCTCGCGGACCTCGGTCGCGTCGTCCTTGAACCGCTTGAGCGACTCGATCGTGAGGTTGTCCGCCACGAGCTTGCCGCCGCGCAGGACGCGCGCCTTGGTGTTCCGTCGGATCTCGCCCGAGCGGACGATCGAGCCGGCGATGTTCCCGAACTTCGAGGAACGGAAGATCTCGCGGACCTCGGCGGTGCCGAGCTGCGCCTCCTCGTACTCCGGCTTGAGCATGCCCTTGAGAGCGGCCTCGACGTCGTCGATCGCCTGGTAGATGACCGAGTAGAAGCGCACGTCGACGCCCTCACGGTCAGCCAGCTCCTCGACCCGCTCGGCGAACTTCACGTTGAAGCCGATGATGATCGCCGAGTCGACGGTGGCGAGGTTCACGTCGTTCTGCGTGATCGCACCGACGCCGCGGTGGATGACCCGCAGCTCGACCTCGTCGCCCACGTCGATCTTGAGCAGCGCGTCCTCGAGGGCCTCGACGGCACCCGAGACGTCACCCTTGATGACGAGGTTGAGGGTCTCGACCTTGCCCTGGGCGAGCGCCTGCGTGAAGTCCTCGAGGCTGATGCGCTTGCGACGCTTCGCCAGGAGGGCGGCACGCTCGGCGGCCTCACGCTTCTCGGCGATCTGGCGGGCCGTGCGCTCCTCGGGAGCCACGATCAGCGTGTCGCCCGCGGACGGGACCGACGCCAGACCGAGGACCTGGACCGGACGGGACGGGCCCGCCTCGGCGACCGGGCCGCCGTGCTCGTCGAACATCGCACGCACGCGGCCGTAGGCCGTGCCCGCGACGATCGCGTCACCGACGTGCAGCGTGCCGGACTGGACCAGGACGGTCGCCACCGCACCGCGACCCTTGTCGAGGTTGGCCTCGATGGCGACGCCTCGCGCGTCCTTGTCCGGGTTGGCCCGCAGGTCGAGCGCGGCGTCCGCCGTGAGCAGCACCGCCTCGAGGAGCTGGTCGATGCCCAGCCCCTGCTTCGCGGAGACGTCGACGAACATCGTGTCGCCGCCGTACTCCTCGGCCACCAGGTTGTACTCGGTGAGCTGCTGGCGGATCTTGGCGGGGTTCGACCCCTCCTTGTCCACCTTGTTGACCGCGACGACGATCGGCACGCCGGCCGCCTGCGCGTGGTTGAGCGCCTCGATCGTCTGGGGCATCACGCCGTCGTCGGCCGCGACCACGAGGATCGCGATGTCCGTGACCTGCGCACCACGGGCACGCATGGCGGTGAACGCCTCGTGACCCGGGGTGTCGATGAACGTGATCGGACGCTCGACGCCCTCGTGCTCCTTGACGACCTGGTAGGCACCGATGTGCTGGGTGATGCCGCCGGCCTCGCCCGCGACGACGTCCGTGGACCGGATGGCGTCGAGGAGCTTGGTCTTTCCGTGGTCGACGTGACCCATGACGGTGACGACCGGCGGACGCGCGACGAGGTCCTCGTCGGACTCGCCGGCCTCCTCGGCCTCGAGGTCGATGTCGAAGGCCCCGAGCAGCTCGCGGTCCTCCTCCTCGGCCGAGACCATCTCGATGACGTAGCCGAGCTCGGCCGCGAGCGAGCCGAACGTGTCCTCGTCGAGCGACTGCGTCGCGGTCGCCATCTCACCGAGGTGGAACAGCACCGTGACGAGCGACGCGGGGTTGGCGTCGATCTTGTCGGCGAAGTCGTTCAGCGACGAGCCGTGCCGCAGGCGGACGACGGTCTTGCCGTTGCCGCGAGGGACCTGCACGCCACCGAGCGACGGGGCCTGCATCGCCTCGAACTCCTGGCGCTTGGCCCGCTTGGACTTGCGCCCGCGGACGGGGCGACCTCCGGCGCGGCCGAAGGC
>NZ_LFKW01000128.1:0-1614 GCF_001040865.1 Cellulomonas sp. A375-1
CGATCTCGTAGGAGATCGTGCCGGCCGCGCGTGCCCAGTCCTGCGCGGTCGGGCCACCGTCGGCCCCCGTGCCGTACAGCTCGACGCGGTCGCCGGCCTGCTCGCCCGCCTCGGGGCCGAGGTCGACGACGAGCTGGTCCATGCACACGCGACCCGCGACGCCGAGCGTGCGCTCGCCCACGCGGACCGGACCGCCCAGGCGGTCCGGCGTGCCCGACGCGTGCCGCGGGATGCCGTCGCCGTACCCCAGCGGCACCACCCCGAGGACGGTGTCGACCGGTGTGACGTACTGGTGCGCGTAGGACACGCCGTGGCCCGCGGGCACGCGCTTGACCGTGGCGAGCTCGGCCTCGAGCGTCATCACCGGCACGAGGCCGAAGTCGGCGGGCTCGCCGAGCTGCGGCACGGGCGAGAGCCCGTACACCGCGATGCCGGGGCGCACGAGGTCGTAGTGCACCTGCGGCGAGGTCAGCGTCGCCGCGGAGTTGGCGAGGTGACGCACCTCGAGGCGGGCGCCTGCGGACTCGGCGAGCCGGACCGCGTCGGCGAACACCTCGTGCTGCGCGCGCACCGTCGCGTGGTCGGGCTCGTCGGCGAACGCGAGGTGCGACCAGATCCCGACGAGCGCGACCGCGCCCTCGGCCTGCACGCGCAGCGCGCCCGGCAGCACGTCGGCCAGGTCGACCGGCGTCAGCCCGTTGCGCCCCAGACCCGTGTCGACCTTGAGGTGCACGCGCGCCGTGCGCCCGACGGCGCGCGCGGCGGCGACGACCTCGGTGAGCGCCGACGCCGACGACACCGCAACGTCCACGTCGGCCTCGATCGCGCGGGCGATCGGGGCACCCGGCGCGTACAGCCAGGTCAGGACGCGCGGCTCGGTGATCCCCGCGGCACGCAGCGCGAGCGCCTCGTCCATCTGCGCGGTGCCGAGCCACGTCGCACCCCCCGCGAGCGCCGCGCGTGCCGACGGCAGCAGCCCGTGGCCGTACGCGTCGGCCTTGACGACGGCCATGAGCTGCGCGGTGGGCGCGTGCGCGCGCAGCGAGCGCACGTTGGACGCGAGGGCGGACAGGTCGACGACGGCTCGGGCGGGAAAGCTCACGCGCCCATCCTCGCACCGCGTCCACCCGTCCGGCCGCGGGACCCGGGTGGGCGGGTGGACGCGGGTGAGCGCCGTCAGGCCGGCCGGACGACGAGGGTCGCGCGCGGGCGCGTGGTGGCGACCAGCGCCGCGTTGCGCTCGTCCGGGCCGTGCGACCACGCGTGCGCGGCCTGCGGCGACTTGCCGTACTGCTCGTGCCGCGCGACGAGCCGCGCGAGCCGGACATCGTCCGCGGGCGCGAGGTACCAGGACTCGTCGAGCAGGCCGGCCACGGGCGCGAACCCGTGGTCGTCGAGCAGCAGGTAGTTGCCCTCGGTCACCACGAGCGGCACGTCGGAGGGGATCGCGATCGCCCCGGCGACGCCGTTGCGCAGGTCACGGCGGTACTCGGGCGCGTACACGACCTCCCCGGGCTGCGGGTCGCGCAGCCGGCGCAGCAGCGCGACGAACCCCGCGGCGTCGAACGTGTCGGGAGCGCCCTTGCGGTCGGCGCGGCCGAGCCGCTCGAGCTC
>NZ_LFKW01000128.1:1798-3512 GCF_001040865.1 Cellulomonas sp. A375-1
CGCCTCGACGCGGTCCACGAGCGCTGGATCGAGCGCTGCATCGCGCGAGGCGTCGAGCGGAGCGCCGAGGGCGGGGCCCGCCGCGGCGGCGTCGTCGGTCGCGGTCACGCGTCCGCCAGCAGGGCGCGGACGGTCTCCGGCAGCGCGAGCGCGACCCCGCGCGCGGTCACCGGCCCGCCGGGGTTGCTCACGTCGGCCGCGCGGCCGTGCACGAGCGCGGCAGCGGCCGCGACGGCGGCCGTGAGCGTCGGGTCCTCGACCACGTCGTCAGCACGTCCCGCGAGCATCGCCCCCAGCAGCCCCGCGAGCACGTCCCCGGCACCCGCGGTCGCGAGCCACGCCGGGGCGGCCGCCTGCGCGTACACCGCACCGCCCGCCCCGACGACGAGCGTCACGTGCCCCTTGAGCAGCACCGTCGCGCCCGTGAGCTCGTGTGCGAGGCGTGCCGAGCGCAGCGGGTGGTGCTCGACCTCGGCGCGCGTGACGCGGTGGCCACGGTCGGACAGCAGCCGCGCGAGCTCGCCGGCGTGCGGGGTCAGCACGACGTGCGTCGGCACGTGCTCGGGCAGCAGCTCGAGCGCGCCGGCGTCCACGACCGCGGGCTCGCCACGGTGCAGCACGCCCTCGAAGGCGTGCTCGATGCGGCGTCGCTGCGCGGCGTCGTCGGGCGAGACCCCCGGGCCGAACACCCATGCCTGCACCCGTCCGGGCCCGACGACCACCTCGGGACGCCGCGCGACCACGAGGTCGCCCACGTCCCCGAGGTAGCGCACCATGCCGACCCCGGCGAGCACCGCGGCCGACGTCGCGAGCACGGCCGCGCCCGGGTAGCGCCGCGCACCGGCGACGACGCCGACGACACCGCGCGTGTACTTGTGCGCGTCCGGGCCCGGCACGGGCCACAGCGCGGCCGCGTCACGATCCTCGAGCCGCACGACTGCGGGCTCGTCGGGCAGCGCGAGCCCGAGGTCCACCACCTCGAGCACGCCCGTGAGGTGCGCGGCGGGCGGCAGGACCAGGCCGGGCTTGGAGCCGCCGAACGTCACCGTGCGGTCCGCGCGCAGCACCGGGCCGGACACGCTCCCGTCGTCCACGCCGATGCCCGAGGGCGTGTCCACGGCGACGACCACGGGCGCGCCCTCGTCGCGCGACGCGTCGAGCCGCTCGACGAGAGCGCCGGCGCCGCCGGTCAGCCCACCCGCCCGTGCGCCGATCCCCAGGATCCCGTCGACGAGCACGTCGGCACCTCGCGCGCGGTCGACGGCGACGTCGACGTCGTCGACCACGAGCACGCGTCCGCCCGCGGCGAGCAGCGCCGCTCGACCCTCGTCGTGCACCCGGTCCGCCAGGGCGAGCGCGAGGACGTCCACGCCACGGCGGCGCAGCACAGCGCCCGCGTGCAGCGCGTCCCCGCCGTTGTTCCCCGGCCCGACGAGCAGCACGACGACCCCGCCGACGACCCGCCCGCGCCGCGCGCGCAGCTCACGCGCCACGGCCCCCGCGAGCGCGAACGCGGCACGCTCCATCAGGGGCACGCCCGCGGCCAGGAGCGGCTCCTCGGCGGCGCGGACCTGCGCGGACGTCCAGGACAGCAGCACGGGGTCCATCCTCGCGCCGACACCCGCGCTCCACCACCTCCGCGGGGACGGCGCGTGCTCGCGGAGGTGCCCGTCCCGCTCGTCGGGCGCTCCGGCGGGTGCCGAGCACCCGCCCG
>NZ_LFKW01000128.1:3615-19735 GCF_001040865.1 Cellulomonas sp. A375-1
CGCGCTCACCGTCGTCCTCGCCGTCGCCGGGTTCCGCGCGCTCGCGGCGGCGCGGCGCGTGCCGCGCGTGCGGGTCCCCGCCCGCGAGCTCTCGAGCACCTACGTGGGGCCGGGCACGTTCGTCGACGTGGAGTACCCCGACCCGCACGGACACCCGCTGCGCGCGCACCTGTTCGTCTGGCTCGTGCGGGCGCCCGGCGTGCCGTACACGTTCGACGGCACCGTCTGGGTGGACCCCGCGAACCCGGCCGACGCCACGCCCCGCCGGCAGGGCCGCACGACGCGCGCGACGCTGGTGCTGATCGTCGCGGCGGTCACCGCGGCCGCCGCCCTCGGCACGGGGGTCGCCGCGCTCGTCGTGCGACTGGGCGAGTCGCTCCCCGCCTGACCTTCTCGCGACCTGCTCGCGGCCTGCCCTGCTCGCGGCCCGGCGGTAACGTGCGGCACATGCGATTCGGACTCTTCATCCCGCAGGGCTGGCGCCAGGACCTCACGGGCATCGACGCGCGCGACCACTGGGCGGTGATGAGCGGGCTCGCCCGGCACGCCGACGAGGGCGACGCGTTCGAGTCGATCTGGGTCTACGACCACTTCCACGCTGTGCCCGAGCCCAACGGCGAGGCGACGCACGAGGCGTGGAGCCTCATCAACGCGTTCGCCGCGAGCACGTCGCGTGTGCGGCTCGGGCAGATGTGCACGTGCATGGCGTACCGCAACCCCGCCTACCTCGCCAAGGTCGCGACGACCGCGGACGTGATCTCGGGCGGACGCGTCGAGATGGGCATCGGCGCGGGCTGGTACGAGCACGAGTGGCGCGCGTACGGCTACGGCTTCCCGCGCGCCGGTGAGCGGATCGCGATGCTCGACGAGGGCGTGCAGATCTTCAAGCAGCTCTGGACCAACGGCGTCGCGACGTTCGACGGTGCGCACTACCAGGTGGCGGGCGCGCAGCTCTCGCCGCTCCCGCTGCAGGTCGACGGTCCGCCGCTGTGGATCGCGGGCGGCGGCGAGAAGAAGACGCTGCGGATCGCGGCCGAGCACGCGCAGTACACGAACTTCGACGGCTCACCCGAGGGCTTCGCGCACAAGTCGGCGGTGCTCGCGGAGCACTGCGCCGCGATCGGGCGCGACGTCGCCGAGATCACGCGGTCGGCCAACTACAACGTGGTGATCGGCGAGACGCAGGCCGATGTGGACGACAAGTTCGCGTGGATCGAGGAGCACCTGTCCTTGACCGTGCCCGACAAGGCCGCGAGCACGGCCGAGGACCTGCGCCGCGGCCCGCTCGTCGGCACGCCCGAGCAGATCGTCGCCACGCTCCAGGAGCTGCGCGGTCTCGGTCTCGGGTACGCGATCACGTACTTCGCCGACGCGGCCTACGACCGTTCGAGCATCGAGCTCTTCGAGTCGCAGGTGGTCCCCGAGCTGCGCTGACGCGCCTGCGCGGGGTCCGCGCCCCGGGCGGCTAGCCTGCCCGCGTGAAGAAGGTGCGCAGCCGGGCCGCCGCGGCGAGGTACGCCCGGCGGCGCAGCTCGCGCATGGCGCGCGCGGACAACGACCTGACCGCCGAGCAGTGGGGCGCGCTGCGCGCCGCGTGGTCGGGCTGCGCGTACTGCGGCGCGCAGGACGTGCCGCTGCAGAAGGACTGCGTCCTGCCGCTGTCCCGAGGCGGGCGCTACACGCTCGACAACGTGGTGCCCGCGTGCCGCTCGTGCAACGCGAGCAAGTGCAACCAGGAGGTCACGCACTGGCTGCGGGTCAAGCGCCTCGACGAGGCGGCGTTCCTGCTGCGCCACCAGGCCATCAGCGTCGAGCTCGTCCGCGCCGAGCAGGACCGTGCCGAGCCGGTTCCCCACCTCGTGCCGGACGCCGACGAGGCACCGGGCGGCTAGGTTCGGGCCGTGATCACGCAGGACGAGGCGCGCGGCGAGGTCGGTCGACCGCGTCGGGCGGGCCGCGCCGACGTGATCGCGCTGCTCGGGGACGCACGGGCGCAGGCCGCCTGGGCGGCGGCGCTCGTCGCCGACGTCGACGGTGCGCGCTCGGCCGTGGTGAGCGCGTTCGAGGCGATGCGGGCACGTCATGCCGAGACCGACCTCGCGCGGGTGCCCGTCGATCGCGTGCGCGACGTGACCGAGGGGCGGCTCTCGCTCGACGGCCTCGCCGCGCACGGGGTGCGCACCATCGCCGACGTGCTGCGCGCGGGCACGCACGGCCTGCAGGCGGCGCCGGGGATCGGCCCGCAGTCCGCCGCGCGGCTCGTCGCCGCCGCCGAGCAGATCGCGCGTGCCGCGCGCGAGAGCGTCCAGCTGCGCATCGAGGTCGATCCGTCCGACCGGCTCGCGACCGAGCTGCTGCGTGCCGTGCGCACGTGGGAGGCCGTCGTCGGGGACGACGAGACGCTCGTCCCCCAGCTCCGCCGCCTGGTCCACGACGTGTCGCGCGCGAGCCTCACGGCGGCGCCCGCGGCCGCGGGACCGCTGCGGCGCCTGTTCATCGGCGGCACGCGCAAGGCCGCAGCCGACGAGGCGGTCGCGCACCTGACCGACCTCGTGGCGTGGGCGCGGTCCGCCGACGTCGCCCGCGCCGCCACACGCATCTCCGAGACCGTCCGCCACGTCGTGCCGACGACCGCGGCGTGGGCCGACTTCGAACGGCGCTCGGCGACGTACTACGCCCTGCTCGCCCCGCTGGTCGACCTCCGCGAGGACGTCGCCGCGGCCACCGGGTTCCTGCCCGGCGAGATCGTCGGCCGCATCGGGGCGCAGCACCTCGACGAGTCGTTGCTGCGCGCGTCGCTGCGCGGCTACCAGGCGTTCGGCGCGCGGTTCGCGCTCGTGCAGCGGCGCGTGATCATCGGCGACGAGATGGGACTCGGCAAGACGGTGCAGGCGATCGCCGCGATGGCGCACCTCGTCGCGGGCGGCGCGACGAACGTGCTCGTCGTCGCCCCCGCGTCCGTGGTGCACACCTGGGTGCGTGAGCTCGCGACGCACAGCGCACTGCCGGCGCTGCTGCTGCACGGCGACGCACGCGACGAGGCGGCGGCGCACTGGGTGGCGCACGGCGGCGTCGCGGTCACCACGTTCAGCACGCTGCGGCGCCTCGCCCTCGACGACGCGAGCCCGGCGATGCTCGTCGTCGACGAGGCCCACTTCGTGAAGAACCCCGACGCGAAGCGGAGCCAGGCCGTCGCCCGGGTCGCCGCGCGCTCGGACCGCGTCCTGTTCCTCACCGGGACGCCGATGGAGAACACCGTGGAGGAGTTCTGCGCGCTCGTGCGCCACCTGCGCCCCGAGCTCGCCGACGCGATCGACCCGGGCGCGGGCGCCGCCGGCGCGGACGCGTTCCGCTCGGCGGTCGCACCCGTGTACCTGCGGCGCAACCTCGACGACGTGCTCGCCGAGCTCCCGCCCCTCGTCCAGGTCGACGAGTGGGAGGAGTTCGGTGCGGTCGACGGCGCCGCCTACCGCGCGGCGGTCGAGGCCGGCAGCTTCCCGGCGATGCGTCGCGCCGCGTTCGTCTCGACCGACCCGCGCGAGAGCGCCAAGCTCGAGCGGCTGCTCGAGATCTGCGCCGAGGCCGGGGCGAACGGTCACAAGGTCGTCGTGTTCTCGTGGTTCCGCGAGGTCCTCGACGTCGTGCACGCCGCGCTGTCACCGACGACCGCGGTGCTCGGGCCGCTGACCGGCTCCACGTCCGCGGCCGCGCGGCTGCGCCTCGTCGACGAGTTCACCGCCGCGCCCGGCCCGGCCGTGCTCGTCGCCCAGGTCCGTGCCGGTGGCGTCGGCCTCAACATCCAGGCCGCCTCGGTCGTCGTGCTGTGCGAGCCGCAGGTCTCCCCCGCGCTCGAGGCCCAGGCGATCGCGCGGGCTCACCGCATGGGCCAGGTCCGCACCGTCCGGGTGCACCGGCTGATCGTCGAGGACTCGGTCGACCAACGGCTCCTGGAGACGCTCGAGACCAAGCGCGGAGTCTTCGACGCGTACGTGCGCGAGTCCGCGCTGACCGACGCGGCCGCGGCCGCGATCGACGTCTCGGCGCCGCACCTGGCCCGCGCGATCGTCGCCGACGAGCAGGCCAGGCTCGCCGGCGCGTAGGACCTTCGGGCTCCCCCGTGCGGGTGACGTCCGGGCGCCTGCGGCCGACGCAACGGACAACCGGGGCAACTCGCGCGCGCCGTACGGGTGACGGTGAACGTGCAGGTCAGCGAAGTGCGCCATCCTCACGCCGGGCCGATGCGCCCGACGAGCCCCCGCGGCTGAGGACTCGCAGGGCCCCCATCCCAGCACCCGGGGGCCAGTCCCCTCGCCCGATCACCACGCGACCGAAGGACACCCATGACGATCACGAAGACGCGCTCCCGCGCGCTCCTGGCACTCGCGACGAGCGGGACGCTGCTCGCGGCGACCCTCGTCGCCGCCGCGCCCGCGAGCGCCGCGTCGGCCACCATCAGCGGCCGGGTCACCGTGCCGTCCGGCGCCTACCTCGACGCGATCGCGGTCGTCGCCTGGGAGCGGACGGCGACGTTCGACGACGTGACGGACACTGCTTCACTCGACAGCACCGGTTCCTTCACGCTCGACGAGCTCGAGGCGGGCACGTCCTACCAGCTCAGCGTCATCGACTACTCAGGGAAGACCGGCGCGGGCTACTACACGCGCGACAAGCTGGTGCCCGCCGCCGCCGACGCGACGCTGGTCAAGGCCGGGAGCACCGGGATCACCATCCGGACGCGCGCGTCCGCGCCCGCCACCGACATCGGCATCGTGCTCCCCGCGGACGGGACCTACCCCACGTGGAACCCCGCGGGCTTCTACGTCCTCGAGCCGGGCAACGGCCGCATCACCGGCTTCGTCGGGAACGCGGGCTCCGGAGACGCGCGAGCCATGCGCGCGGGCCCGACCGCGAGCCCCCTGCGGGGCTCGTTCGCAGCCCTCGCGGACGGCGAGGTCACGCGCATGGACATGCCGACGGCCGGGCTCGTCTCGGGCGTGGACTACACGCTGGCAGCAGTCGCCGTGCCGAGCGAGGCGACGCCGGACTTCGAGGACAACCTCTACTTCTACGGCGGCGTGAACCGCTCCGTCACCCGGTCGCTGTCGTCGGCGGCGACGTTCACCGGCGGCACGACAAAGGTCGACTGGCACGTCCTGGGCGCCACCGCGAAGACCGCTCCGACCGTCACCGGCACCGCGAAGGTCGGCAAGACCCTCACCGCGAAGGCCGGCACGTTCTCGCTCGCCGGCACGGTGTCCTACCAGTGGCTGCGCAACGGCAAGGCCATCTCCGGCGCGACGGCCTCGACGTACACGCTGCGCGGCAGTGACCACGGCGCGAGGGTGTCCGTGCGCACCACGCTCAAGCCGACCATCAAGGGTTACGGCTACGGCGTGAAGTCGTCCGCGCAGACCGCCAAGGTCGCCCTGGGCGCTGCGCCGAAGGCCACCGCCGCGCCCAAGGTCAGCGGCACCGCCAAGGTCGGCAAGAAGCTCACCGCCTCCCGCGGCAGCTGGAACCTCACGGGGCTGACCTACTCCTACCGCTGGCTGCGCGACGGCAAGGACATCACCGGCGCGACGAAGTCGACGTACGCGCTGACCAAGGCCGACGCCGGCAAGAAGATCTCCGTGCGCGTCACCGCCAAGCGGACCGGCTACGCCACCGGCACCGCACGCTCGGCCAGCACCACCACCGTCAAGTAGCACCACCACCGTCGTCCAGCACCACCACGAGGGCCCCGTCCGCCTCGGGACGGGGCCTTCGTGCTGCCCGCGACGACGCGCCGTTGCTGGCGTCGTCACCCGAAGCGGGACCCGGCACGGGCAGGTCACGCGGGCAGACCGGGAGCACTCGGGCGGGCGCAGGGTCCGTTCGGGTGACAGCGGCACGAGGTCGTCCGCGGGATGCGGGACCCTCGCGTACGGGCCGCGTCACCGTGCCGCGCCCGGCGACCGGAGGACGCCCATGCACCAGATCTCGAACCCTGCCCGTCCGCGCGTGCTCGTCGCGCTCCTGGCGCTCGTCGCCGTCCTCGGCGCCATGCTCGCGGGCGCGACGCCCGCCGCGGCGGCCGGGACGACCTCGACCTCCACGACGTCCACGGCGGCCACCACGACGAGCATCAGCGGCACCCTGTCGGCCCCGACGGGCACGGACACCGAGCTCACGCTGGTGATGGCGTGGGCGCCCGGCGCGACGGGCGAGGACGCGTCGGCCTTCGCCTTCCCCGAGCCCGACGGCTCCTTCAGCCTCACCGGGCTCAAGGCGGGACGGTCGTACCAGATCAGCGTCCTGGACGTCCTCGGTGTCATGGGCGGGGGCTACTACACGCCCGGCGCACTCGTGGCGCGTGCCGCCGACGCCACGCTCGTGAGGGCCGGGACCACGGGGCTCGCGGTCACCGCGCACGCCTCGGCGAAGGCCACCGACGTGACGGTCGTGCTTCCATCCGACGGCAAGGAGCCTCGTTGGTCGCCGGCCGGCTTCTTCGTCGTCGAGCCCGGGAACGGTCGGCTCATGGGTATCGCGGGCAACGCGCTCCTCGCCGACCTGATCGGCCCGGGCGACGGCACGCTCCCGTTCGGCGAGCAGCTCGCCTCGGCGGCGGCCACCGCCGGCGCCGCAGCCCAGGCGCGTGCCACGCGCGCCGCCACGACCGCGTCGGGCGAGGCCGTCCAGCTCACGCTCCCGACGCAGGGCTTGCTCGCGGGCGCACGCTACACGGTCGCGATCCCGGTGGACACGGGCGACGACACGGTGCACTTCGAGGACGCGTACTACTACGGCGGCAAGAACCGCGCGCTGACCCGTTCGCTGACGACCGCCTCGTCGTTCGCCGGCGGCGCGTCCCGGGTCGACGTCCACGTCCTGGGTGCACAGCCCCGGACCGTCCCGACCGTGACCGGCCGGGCCCAGGTCGGCGCGGCCCTCACGGCGAAGGCCGGCACGTGGTCCGTCAAGGGCAAGGTCAGCTTCCAGTGGCTCCGCGACGGCGCGCCGATCTCCGGCGCGACCGCGTCGACCTACCGGCTGCGGGCCGCCGACCGCGGCGCTGCCATCTCCGTGCGCACCCGGCTGCGTCCGTACGTCGACGGGTACGGGCACGGCGTGCGGACGTCCGTGCCGACGAACACCGTCCGGCGCGGCTCAGCGCCGACCGTCACGGGCGCTCCGACGATCACCGGGGTCGCCGCGGTCGGGCGGACGCTCACCGCGTCGCCCGGGACCTGGTCGCGCTCCGGTCTGCGGTACGCGTTCCAGTGGCAGCGTGACGGTGCGGCGATCCCCGGCGCGACCGCCTCGACCTACGTCCTGACCAGCGCGGACGCGGGCAGGACGATCCGCGTCAAGGTCACGGCTTCGAAGACCGGCTACCACAACGGGACCGCGTACTCCGCGACGAGGACGATCCGCCGCTAGCGGCAGCCCGACCGCACGCGAGGGCCTCGTCCCGCCGGGGGGCGGGGCCTTCGCGTCAGTCGCGCTCGGCGACGACGACCGCGGACGCGATGCCCGCGTCGTGCGAGATCGACAGGTGGAACCGTGCGATGCCGAGCTCGGACGCCCGGGCGAGCACCGTACCGGTGACCTCGACGACCGGCTGGGCTCCGGCGACGCGCCGGACAGTCGCGTCCTGCCACGACATGCCCGGGGGCGCTCCGAGGGCCTTGGCGATGGCTTCCTTCGCGGCGAACCGCGCGGCGAGCGACGCTGCGGGCAGCTCGCGCTCGTCGGGCGTGAACAGGCGTTCCCGCAGGGCGGGGACGCGCTCGAGCGTGGCGACGAACCGCGCGATGTCGACCACGTCGATCCCGACGCCCGCGATCACGTGCCCTGCCCCGGCACGCCCGGGCTCGTCAGGCCCAGTCCCGTCACGCCCTGATCCGGCGCCGGCAGCCGGTCCTGCTCCTCGACCAGGTGCTTCCACCGCAGCCACTTGCGCTCGACGGCCTCGTCGAGGTCCACGCCGAGTCGGTGCGCGACGATCATGAGCATGCCGAGCACGTCCGCGACCTCGTCGCGCAGCGCGTCCGCGAGCTCGGCGGGCTCGCCCTGGTGGCGTGAGCGCCCCGTGGCCGCGAGGTAGGCGCGCGTCAGCTCGCCGACCTCCTCGCCCAGCTTGAGCACCGCCCAGTCGTCGGTGCGCTCGATCCCGTGCAGCCGCGCGTAGACGCGGCTGATGGTCTCGACCTCACGCTGCGCGTCGGCGAGCTCCACCGGTCACTCGACCGTGACGGACTTCGCGAGGTTGCGCGGCTGGTCGACGTCGAGACCCTTGGCGGTCGCGAGCTCGCACGCGAAGATCTGCAGCGGGACCACCGCGAGCAGCGGGGCGAGCAGCGTGGGCGCCTGCGGGACGTAGAACACCTCGTCGGCGAACGGGCGCACGGCCTCGTCGCCGTCCTCTGCGATCACCAGCGTGCGCGCACCACGGGCCCGGATCTCCTGGATGTTGGAGACGACCTTCGAGTGCAGCGAGTGCCGGCCGCGCGGGGACGGCACGACGACGAACACCGGCTGGCCGGGCTCGATGAGCGCGATCGGGCCGTGCTTGAGCTCCCCCGCCGCGAAGCCCTCGGCGTGGATGTAGGCGAGCTCCTTGAGCTTGAGCGCACCCTCCATCGCGACCGGGAAGCCCACGTGCCGGCCGAGGAACAGCACCGACTGCGTGTCCGCCATCCAGCGCGCGATCTCGCGCACGCGACCGCCACGGTCGAGCACCTGCTGGATCTTGTCGGGGATCGCGCGCAGCTCGTCGAGGATCGACTTGACCTCGTCGGCGTACATGTTGCCGCGCAGCTGCGCGAGGTACAGGCCCAGCAGGTAGGCGGCCGTGATCTGCGCGAGGAACGCCTTGGTCGAGGCGACCGCGATCTCGGGGCCGGCGTGCGTGTAGAGGACCGCGTCGGACTCGCGCGGGATGGTCGAGCCGTGCGTGTTGACGATCGCGAGGACCTTGGCGCCCTGCTCGCGCGCGTGACGCACGGCCATGAGCGTGTCCATGGTCTCGCCCGACTGCGAGACCGCGACGACGAGCGTGCGCTCGTCGACCACCGGGTCGCGGTAGCGGAACTCGTGCGCGAGCTCGACCTCGACCGGGATCCGGCACCAGTGCTCGATCGCGTACTTCGCGACGTGCCCGGCGTAGGCCGCCGTGCCGCACGCGATGACGACGATCTTGTCGACCGCGCGCAGCAGGGACTCGTCGATGCGGACCTCGTCGAGCACGAGGCGGCCGCTGACGTCGGTCCGGCCCAGCAGGGTGTCCGCGACCGCGTGCGGCTGGTCGTGGATCTCCTTGTCCATGAAGGACGCGAAGCCACCCTTCTCGGCGGCGGCGGCGTCCCAGTCGACCGTGTAGCGACGCGCCTGCGCGGCGTTGCCGTCGAAGTCGGTGACCTCGACCGCGTCGGGCGTGATCGTCACGACCTGGTCCTGGCCGAGCTCGAGCGCCTCGCGCGTGTGCGCGATGAAGGCCGCGACGTCCGAGCCCAGGAAGTTCTCCCCCTCGCCCAGTCCGACGACGAGCGGCGAGTCGTGCCGCGCGCCCACCACGGTGTCGGGGTCGTCGGCGTGCACGGCCAGCAGCGTGAACGTGCCCTCGAGCGTGCGCGCGACGTGCGCCATCGCCTGCGTGAGGTCACCGGTCTTGGCGTAGGCGCGGGCGATGAGCTGCGCCGCGACCTCGGTGTCGGTCTCCGAGACGAACTCGACGCCCTCGGCGAGCAGCTCGGCCTTGAGGACCGCGAAGTTCTCGACGATGCCGTTGTGGATGACCGCGAGCCGGCCCGCGACGTGCGGGTGCGCGTTCAGGTCGGTGGGTCCGCCGTGCGTCGCCCAGCGGGTGTGCCCGATCGCCGCGGTGGCGTCGGGCAGCGGGTGGGCGTCGATCTCCTCGACGAGGTTCGCGAGCTTGCCGGCCTTCTTGGCGGTCGCGAGCTCGTGCGAGGGGCCGACGAGGGCGACGCCCGCCGAGTCGTACCCGCGGTACTCGAGACGACGCAGGCCCTCCAGGACCACGTCGAGCGGGCGGGCGCTGGCGACCGGGCTACCGACGTAGCCGACGATTCCACACATGGCGGCGAGTCTACTGGGCATCCCCGGGGCATCGGCCGCGTACCCGACGACTCGGACGTCGTCCGCGTCACGTGCCAGGGGGCTTGCGTCCGGCACAATCGTCTCTGTGCTCCCGTCGTCGTCGACACCGTCCCTGGCACCCTCCACGCCCTACGTCGACCTCGACCGCGAGGCCTGGCGCCGGCTCTCGGCATCGACCCCGCTGCCCCTGACCGACGCCGACGTCGACCGGCTCGCGGGGATCGGCGACCCGATCGACCTCGCCGAGGTCGACGCGATCTACCGCCCGATCTCGCGCCTGCTCGACCTGTACATCGAGGCGACCCGCGGGCTGCACGCGGCGTCCTCGACGTTCCTGCGCGAGGACATCACCCCCACGCCGTTCGTCATCGGCGTCGCGGGATCGGTCGCGGTGGGCAAGTCCACCACCGCGCGCCTGCTGCGCGAGCTGCTCGCGCGCTGGCCCGCGACCCCGCGCGTGCAGCTCATCACGACCGACGGGTTCCTGTACCCGAACGCCGAGCTCGAGCGGCGCGGCCTCATGCAGCGCAAGGGCTTCCCCGAGTCCTACGACCGGCG
This sequence comes from Cellulomonas sp. A375-1, assembly GCF_001040865.1. Taxonomy (NCBI): domain Bacteria; kingdom Bacillati; phylum Actinomycetota; class Actinomycetes; order Micrococcales; family Cellulomonadaceae; genus Cellulomonas; species Cellulomonas sp. A375-1. The sequence goes on from NZ_LFKW01000128.1 coordinate 14,275, forward strand.
CGCGCTGCTGCGCTTCGTCTCGAAGGTCAAGGCGGGCCGGCCCGAGGTCAGCGCACCCGTGTACTCGCACCTCACGTACGACATCGTCCCGGGCGAGCAGATCGTGGTGCGGCGGCCCGACGTGCTGATCGTCGAGGGCCTCAACGTGCTGCAGCCCGCACGGTCGTCCGCCGAGGGGGTGTCGAGCCTCGCGGTGAGCGACTTCTTCGACTTCTCGATCTACGTCGACGCCAAGCCGCGCGACGTGCGGCAGTGGTACGTCGACCGGTTCCTGAGCCTGCGGCAGACCGCGTTCGCGGACCCGGCCTCCTACTTCCACCGGTACGCGTCGCTGTCCGACGAGCAGGCCGTGGAGCGCGCCGAGTCGATCTGGGACTCGATCAACTCGCCCAACCTCGAGCAGAACATCCTGCCGACGCGCAGCCGCGCGACGCTCGTGCTCACCAAGGGCGCCGACCACAGCGTGCAGCGCGTGCGCCTGCGCAAGCTGTAGCCCAGGGGCCGTCAGGCCGGAGGGACCCGCGTCCCGGGGTCACGCTCCTGCGTCGGCGTGACCGCCCCGCTCGTCTCGTCGCCCGTCTCGGCGGTGTCCTGGCCCGTCTCGTCGGCAGCCGTGGCCGGCACGGCCTCCGCCGGCGCGCTGCCGCCCATCCAGCGACGCAGCAGCCAGTCGACGAGGATCCCGATGACCACCCCGCCGATGACGCCGACGACGACGCCCCACAGCGGTGAGTGGTCGCGGAACGCGGCACCCGCGCTCACGCCGATCACGGTCGAGTAGCACGCCCACGTGATCGCGGCGATCCCCGCCAGGAGCGTGAACCGGCGCCGCGGGTAGCGCACCGCGCCGGCGGTCATGTTGACCGCGACGCGGCCGATCGGGATGTAGCGGGCCGCGATGATGAACGACGCCCCGCGCCGCTCGAGGGCGCGCTCCGCCCACGCGAGCGCGGCCTGCGCCTTGCCGGAGCGGAACAGGCGCAGCTCGTGCACCTTCACGCGCGAGCCGATCGTGTAGGCGATCTGGTCCCCCGTGAAGGCGCCCGCCGCAGCGACGGGCACCAGGAGCCACAGCGACGGCTCACCGCCGGGGCCGACCGCGAGCGCGGCCAGCGCGATCACCACGGACTCGCTCGGGATCGGCGGGAAGAACCCGTCGATCGCCGCGAACAGGTACATCGCCAGGTACACCCACGGCGAGCCCGCGAGATCGAGCGCCCACTGCTCCAGACCCATCTCGCTCCGTCCGTCCGAGGCTGTCCGCTGACCACGGGCATCGCCCCGTGGTCCACCGTACGGTGCCACGGGCCGCGGCGGCACCCGTGACCACCCTGGTCGACCCCCGGTCATCCGCAGGTCACCCCTGGTTCGACCCCGCGGCACCCGCAGGCAGGACGCGGGGGCCCTGATCAGCCCAACGCGCGGCGCGCGGCGCTGGTTCCGGGGCTCAGGAGGGCAGGACGAACCCGAGCGCGGCCGAAGCGGCCTCAGGCCGCGGCTCGGTCGCCCAGCGCAGGCCCACCTCGTCGGCGGCCGCGAGCGAGCGCAGCTCCGCGCGGTCCAGGTAGAGCGTGCCGCGCAGGTGGTCGGTCTCGTGCTGGACGATCCGCGCGGACCAGCCCGTGACGACCTCGTCGAGCGGCGCACCGGTCTCGTCGGCGCCCGTGAGACGCACCTGACGGTGCCGCGCGACGACAGCCTGGTACGCGGGCACGGACAGGCAGCCCTCGTAGAACGACGCGAGCGCGTCGCCGACCGGCTCGTAGGAGGGGTTGACCAGGACGCGGAACGGCAGCGGCGCCCGTTCGCGGACCTCCGAGACGCGCTCGTCGGCCACCCCGGCGTCCTCGATCACGGCGAGCGCGAGCGGCAGGCCGACCTGCGGCGCCGCGAGCCCGACACCCGGCGCGGCGCGCATCGTGCGGTGCATCAGCGCGACGAGGGCCGCGAGCTCGTCGTCGGCCAGCTGGCCGTCGTACGGGCGCGCGAGCGCCCGGAGCACGGGGTGCCCCGCACGGACGATCGGCGCCGTGCGCTCGCCCGCGCGCTCGATCAGCCGCAGCACCTCGTCGCGGAGCTGGGCGTCGAGCGTCGTCACAGCGCCAACCGGTCCCGCACGACGTCCGCGAGCTCGCCCGCCACCGCGTCGGCGTCGTCCTGCGTCGCCGCCTCGACCATCACGCGCACGAGCGGCTCGGTGCCGCTGGGGCGCAGGAGCACCCGGCCCGTCCGGCCCAGGCGGGCCTCGGCGGCCGCCACGGCCGCCAGCAGCGCCTCGTCGTCGGTGCGGTTCTTGTCCACACCAGGGACGTTGAGGAGCGTCTGCGGCAGGCGCTGGACGATCGACGCGAGCTCGTGCAGCGGCGTGCTCGTCGCCGCGACGCGCGACGCGAGGTGCAGCGCGGTGAGCACGCCGTCGCCGGTGGTCGCGTGCTTCGACATGATGATGTGGCCCGACTGCTCGCCGCCGAGCGTGTACCCGCCGGCGCGCATCGCCTCGAGCACGTAGCGGTCACCGACCGCGGTGTCGAGCGTCGTGATGCCGACCGCGTCCATCGCGAGGCGCAGGCCGAGGTTGCTCATCACCGTGGCGACGAGCGTGTCGCCCGCGAGCTCGCCCTGGTCGCGCAGCGCGACGGCGAGCACGCCCATGATCTGGTCGCCGTCGACGAGCGTGCCGAAGCTGTCGACCGCGAGGCAGCGGTCCGCGTCGCCGTCGAACGCGACACCGAGGTCCGCACCCGAGGCCACGACGAACGCCTGCAGCTGCTCGGGGTGGGTCGAGCCGCACAGCTCGTTGATGTTGCGGCCGTCGGGCGACGCGTTGATCACGACGACGTCCGCGCCGGCTTCGCGCAGCGCGGCCGGGCCGACCTCGCTCGCGGCTCCGTTGGCGCAGTCCACCGCGATCCGCAGGCCCGTCAGCGGCGTGGCGATGCTCCCGACGAGGTGCTGGACGTACGAGTCGCCCGCGCCGCCGGTGTCGACGCGGATGCGGCCCACGGCGGCGCCGAGGGGACGGTCCCAGTCCTCGCCGATGCGCGCCTCGATGGCGGCCTCGAGGTCGTCGTCGAGCTTGTGCCCGCCGCTCGCGAGGAACTTGATGCCGTTGTCCGGCATCGGGTTGTGCGACGCGGAGAGCACCACGCCGATGTCCACGCCCAGGCTCGCCGTGAGGTACGCGACCGCCGGCGTGGGCAGCACGCCCACGTTGTGCACGTCGACGCCCGCGGAGGCGAGCCCCGCGGAGATCGCCGCGGCGAGGAACTCGCCCGACGCCCGCGAGTCGCGTCCCACGACCGCGCGCGGCCGGTGCCCCTCGAACTCGCCCCGCGAGCCGAGCACGTGTGCCGCAGCGACCGCCAGGTCGAGGGCGAGCTCCGCCGTGACGTCACGGTTCGCGAGCCCGCGCACCCCGTCGGTACCGAACAGCTGACCCATGTCAGACCCCTTCGTCGTCGCGCGTGCAACGTTACTGGCCCGTCGGCCCGGTTCCCGGGCGCGGGGGGCGGCCGGTCAGGCCGCGGAGCGGACCGCGCGTCGCGGCCCACAGACGCCGATGGCCCCTCCGGTCGGGTGACCGGCGGGGCCATCGGGCACGCGCTGGATCAGCGCTTGGAGTACTGAGGCGCCTTGCGGGCCTTCTTGAGACCGGCCTTCTTGCGCTCGACCACACGCGCGTCACGCGTGAGGAAGCCCGCCTTCTTGAGCGCCGGGCGGTTGTGCTCGGCGTCGATGGCGTTGAGCGCGCGGGCGATGCCCAGGCGCACGGCGCCGGCCTGGCCGGACGTGCCGCCACCCGTCACGCGGACGACGACGTCGAAACGTCCCTCGACGTCGACGACCTTGAGCGGGGAGCTCACGAGCTGCTGGTGCACCTTGTTCGGGAAGTAGTCCTCGAGGGTGCGGCCGTTGATCTTCCACTCGCCGGTGCCGGGCACCAGGCGAACGCGAGCGATCGCCTCCTTGCGGCGGCCGAGGGCCTGCCCGGGGGCGGTGATGCTCTGGCCCCGACCCGTGGGGGCCGAGGTCTCGGAGGTGTAGCTGGTGGGCGTCTCGCCCTCGAGGTCGATGTCGACCGTCGTCTCTGCCACGTGGGTGTCCTGTCGTCTCTACTCGCGCCGGCCTCAGGCCTGCTGCGCGACCTGGGTGATCTCGAACGGCTTCGGCTGCTGCGCCTGGTGCGGGTGCGCCGCACCGGCGTAGACCTTCAGCTTGCCGAGCTGCTGACGGCCGAGCGTGCTCTTGGGGAGCATGCCGCGAACGGCCTTCTCGATCGCGCGCTCGGGGTGCTTGGCCAGGAGCTCCGTGTACGGGGTGGCGCGCAGGCCGCCCGGGTAGCCGGAGTGGCGGTACGCGAGCTTGTTCTCGCGCTTGTTGCCGGTGAGGGCGACCTTCTCCGCGTTGATGACGATGACGAAATCACCGCCGTCGACGTGGGGCGCGAAGGTGGCCTTGTGCTTGCCGCGGAGGAGCGTGGCCACGTGGGTGGCCAGTCGGCCCAGGACGACATCGGTCGCGTCGATGACGTACCAGTTCCGCTCGATCTCGCCCGGCTTCGGGGTGTACGTACGCACGGTCGTTGCCTTCGTCTCGTGTTGCCGTGTGGCGACCGGGGCTCGGCGCGCGGGCGCGCAGAACCGGTCGATGCTGTCGGTGGCGCATCCGCGGACCGGAGAGTGGGAACGCACCGGGCCTGACCATCGGTCCGCGTGGTGAGAAGCCACGGGCGCACGACAGGGACGCACAACGACTCAACAGACTACCTGCGCCCCTCGGCGGGGGTCAAAACAGGACTTGGTCACACCGGGCGCAGCGCGGCGGTCGCGGCCCGCACGACCCGCGCGGTGAGGTCGTCCAGCGTCGCCGTGCGCAGCGCCCAGTGCTGCCAGTACAGCGGCACGTCCAGGTAGGGCTCGCGGGCGAGCTCGACGAGCGACCCGTCCGCGACGGGCCGCTCCGCTGCGCCCTGCGGCACCATGCCCCAGCCGAGCCCCGCCAGGAGGAGCTCGACGAACGCGCTGTTCGACGGCACGTGGTGCACCGGCGGCGCGACCTGGCGCCCGGCGAGCCGCGCCGCGAACCGGTGCTGCAGCGCGTCGGTGCGGTTGAACGCGATCACCGGTGCCCGCTCGAGCGCGTGCGCGGTCGGGCCGTCGGCGAACCAGCGCTCGTGCACGTCCGGCGCGGCGACCGCGACGTACCGCATCGCCCCGAGCGGGCGGACCCGGCAGCCCTGCACCGCGTGCTCGTCGGCCGTGACCGCCGCCGTCACGGTGCCGTCGCGCAGCAGCTCGGCGGTGCGGTCCTGGTCCTCGCGGCGCAGGTCCACGACCACGTCGTCGGGCAGGCCGACGAGCGCGGCGGGGAACCAGCTCGACAGGGAGTCGGCGTTGACCGCGATCGCGAGGCGGGTCGCAGACGCGGCGCGAGCACCGTCCTCGCCGGCCGAGCGCCCGCC
>NZ_LFKW01000129.1:0-1047 GCF_001040865.1 Cellulomonas sp. A375-1
TCGTGGCGCTCCGGGGCAGCGTCGAACGACTGGCCGGGTCCGGTCTGGTCGTTCGCAGTGCTCGGTGCCCGGTGGGGCTCCGCATCGTCAGCACCCTGCTCGTCGTTCGATGCTCGACTCTCGACCTCGCCCGGACGTGCCTGCGGAGCGCGGCCGGTGCTCGACCCGCCGGACTGCCGCCCCGACGGACGCTGCGACGAGGCAGCACCGCGCCCGCTCGGCGCCGAACCTGCGCGCACGTCTCCGGCGCTCGCCTCGACGCGCACGTCGAAGCCCAGCGTCTCGTGCACGGCACGCGCCACGACCTCGGCGTGCGGCCCGTTGCGGAACGTGTTCGCGAGCTCGGGCGTCGTGAACGCCAGGCGGAGCGTGGTCGCGTCGAGCTCGGCGACCTGCGCGTTGTTGGGGTCGACGAGCGCGCCCGTGACGCGGCGCAGCGACTTGACCGTCTCGAGCACCTCGGGCCAGCGGCGACGCAGCACCTCGGTCTCGCCGCTCACGGCCGACGGCACGGACTCGAACGGCACGTCCGCGACCGACCCGGCATCGGCCTCGTCATCCGCGTCGCCGGACGCCACTGCCCCATCCGGCTCAGGCTCCGCACCCGCGACGTCGACGGCAGCAGGTTCATCGTCGCCAGCAGCCTCGCCACCCGCACGCTCGGCGGCAGCGGGCTGAGCAGAAGCGGGTGCGGCGGGCGCACTCTCGGCCGGTGTGTCGGTGGGCTCGGGCTCGCCCGTCACGCGCTCGTCGGAGGGGTGCTCGAACGGCGCCGGCTCCGCGAGCGGCTCGTCCGGGACGGCGCCGGAAGGGGCGGGCGACCCGGTGCCAGCACCAGGGGCACCAGCGCGATCGTCGGCGACCACGGGCGCAGTTGCCGGGGCGGACACTGCCGCGGAACTGGGTGCAGCATCGGCCGCGGGCACCGGGGCCGGCGGTGCGGTGGGACGGACGTCGTCCGGGCGCGCGCCCGATCGGCTCGCGGCGAGCGCTGCCCGCACCGCATCAGCCGGCCGAGCGCCGGGCGCGAGCCGGGGCGCGGGAGCG
>NZ_LFKW01000130.1:0-2478 GCF_001040865.1 Cellulomonas sp. A375-1
CCGCGAGCGGCGCGTCGCCGCCGGGCAGGCCCGAGCGCTCGACCGTGACGTGGAGCTCGGCCCGGCCCGTGCCGTCCGCGGCGAGCGTGACGAGCGGACGCACCTGCGCCAGGCGCGCGACGCGCCAGCGCTCGACGCGCGCGGGGCGCCACAGCCCGGCCGTCTGCAGGTCGGGCCCCCAGTCCCAGCCGAACGAGCAGGCCATCTTGCGGACCATGTTGTACGGCTGCGGGTAGGCCAGCGGGCGGTGCCCGAGCCGGGCTTCGAGCGCCTGCGCGTGGTGCAGCGCGGAGGTCAGGTCCACCCGGAGCTCGACCGCGGAGCCCACGAGGTCACGCACGTCGAACCGGAAGGAGCGGTGCTGGTTCGCGGTCCGCCCGACCTCGTGCACCGCGCCGTCGGCGCCGACGAGCGAGATCGTCGCGACGGTGTCGATGCCGTCGAACGCGAGGTCGACGCGCTCGTCGCCGTCGGGAGCGGCCTCCACGAGCGGACGCACGTAGCGCCAGTCCACGTGCCGCATCCACGCGAGGGCCTCCTCGTTGCGGTCGAGGTACGGGTCCGGGACGAGGCCCGCGTCGAGCAGGGCCGTGTGGCTCGTGCCGGGGACGGCCGCGGGGACGCCGGCGGCCAGCGCCGCCGCGAGGGCGTCGTCCAGGTCGTCGGGGGTGCCGGCGGTGGCGGTCAGGCGCCAGCCGTCGACGAGGTCGGTGTGCGTCATCAGGAGAGCTCCGAGTGGTGCGCGGTGAGCGGGTGGGCCGGGGCCTCGTCGTCGAGGCGGGTGCGTGGGCGCTACTTGGTCGCTCCCGCGGTGAAGCCGTTGTAGATGAACCGCTGCAGGAAGAGGAACAGGACCAGGATCGGGACGATCGTGATGACCACGCCAGCCGAGATGACCTCCCACTGCGAGCCGAACGGGCCCTTGAACGCGAACAGGGCGGTCGAGATCGGGCGCTTGTCCGGGTCGGTGATGTAGAGGAAGGGCAGGAAGAACTCGTTGTAGATGCCGATCCCCTTGATGATCACCACGGTCGCGATCGCGGGCTTCAGGTTGGGCAGGATGATCGTGAAGAAGATCCGCAGGTGGCCCGCTCCGTCGATCGTCGCGGCCTCGTCGAGCGACCTCGGGATGCTGCGGACGAACTGCAGGAAGATGTAGATCGAGATGATGTCCGTACCCATGAACAGCAGGATCAGCGCGCCCTGGCTGTCGTAGAGGCCGAGCCAGTTGATGATCTGGAACGTCGCGACCTGCGTGGTCACGCCGGGGACCAGGGTGGCCAGCAGGAACAGGTTGAGCACACCGCGCCGCCCGGCGAACCGGAACCGGTCGAGCGCGTAGGCCGTCGCGGCGCCGATCAGGATCGTGCCGGCGATGGCGACGCCGAAGATGACGACGGTGTTGACGAACCCGCGCATCATCCCGCCTCGCGTGAACGCGGTCGCGTAGTTCGAGACGTTGGTCCAGCTCTCGGGTGCCGTGAACGGGCCGGTCGTCAGGAACTCCTGGTTCGTCTTGAAGGACCCGACGACGATCAGCACGATCGGCAGGAGCATCACGATCGACGCGAGCACGAGGCTGACGTACTTCACGGTGCTGGTGGCGGCGCGGATCATGCGAGGTCCACCTCGTCGTCAGGCAGCACGAGCCGCTGGATCCAGGTGATGACGAGCACGATCAGCAGCAGCACGACCGCCATCGCGGAGGCGAGCCCGACCATGCCGCGGTTGAACGCCATCCAGACCGTGCGCATCACGAACGTCTCGGTGCCGTTGCCGCCGTCGGTCATGACCTTCGGGATCTCGTAGACCGACAGCGAACCCGAGATCGCCAGGATCAGCGAGAGCCCGACGATCGGGCGGATCGACGGCAGGATGATGAACCAGAACTCGTGCCAGCGGCTCGCGCCGTCGATCTCGGCCGCCTCGTACACCTCGCTGCTGATCGACTGGATCGCGCCGAGGAACATCACGAAGTTCAGCCCCATGTACCGCCACACGGAGACGCCCGCGAGCGTGACGTTCGCGATGTCGGGGTCGCCCGTCCACTGCCGCACGAGCGACTCGAGCCCGACCGCCGTCAGCGTGGAGTCGAGCCCGCCCGCGGGGCGCAGGAAGTTGAGGAAGATCAGCCCGATCGCGACGCCGTTGATGAGGTACGGGAAGAACAGGATGCCCTTCCAGAGGTTCTTGAACCGGATCCGGAACGACAGGATCGTCGCGAAGTACAGCGCGACGACCATCTGCACGAACGAGCCGACGAAGTAGTACAGCGAGACCCAGAAGACCCGCACGTTGTCCGGGTCCGTGAACACCTCGCGGTAGTTGTCGGCGCCGACGAAGGTCTTGACCTTGTCGAGGCCGTCCCAGTCGGTCACGGAGTACCAGAACATGTTCACGACGGGGACGTACGTGAGCAGGACCAGCAGGCCGACGGGGATCGCGAGGAACAGGTAGGGGACGAGGCGTCGGCGTCGG
>NZ_LFKW01000130.1:2585-18374 GCF_001040865.1 Cellulomonas sp. A375-1
AGCGGTGGTCATCCTGCGGGACCTCAGGAGCCGACCTCCGCGCGGCCCTTCGCCCACGCGGCGTTGAGGTCGGTGAGGACCTGCTCCTTGGTCCGGGAGCCCGACCGGGCGTCGTCGACGATCTTCTGCCGATACTTCGGGTCGGTCGTCACGATGCCGGACGCGGTGTCGATGTCGGCGAACAGCGACTCCTTGCCCGCCGGTGCCGCGTTCATCGTGAGCAGCTCGACCTCGTCGACGAAGCCCTGCAGCGCGGCGGGCACGGGGCCGTCGACGAGCGGCGAGAGGCCCACCTGCGACTCGGAGAAGCCCGAGTCGTGGTTGAACCAGTCGATCCACGCACGCGCGGTGACCTTGTTCGACGAGTGCACGTTGATGCCGAGGTTGTAGTCGCCGCCCGCGACCGCGTGGAACGTCCCGTCGACCTGCGCGGGGAACGGCATGTAGGCGATGTCGTCGGCGCTCGCCCCCGCGGCCTCGGCGGCCGCCGCCATCTGCGGGATCGCCCAGGAACCGAGCACCATCGCCGCGATCTTGCCCGTGCCGAGCAGCTGCTTGGACTGCTCCCAGTTGGTGGTCGTCGGGTCGGCCTCGGTCAGGCCCTGCGCGACCACGTCGTACAGCAGACCGTCGATCACGCCCGAGTCGGACTCGTCGGTCCACGGGGTGTCCGTCTGCGTCATCTTGTTGACGTAGTCCGGGTCCGCGGTGACCGCGCCGCGCGCGCCGTCCCACTGGGTCAGCGGCCAGCTGTCCTTGTAGTTGGTGTAGAGCGGCGCGATCTCGATGCCCGCGTCCTTGATCGACTGCAGGTCGGCCAGGAACTCCTGCGTCGTGGTGGGGAAGGCCGTGACGCCCGCGGCGTCCCAGACCTTCTTGTTGTAGACGATGCCCTGCACGTTGCCGACGACCGGGATGCCGTAGGACAGTCCCTCGAACGACTTGTCGTTGATCCAGCGGTACTCCTCGCCGAGCTCGTCCTGCGCGCCGAGCGGCTCGAAGAAGTCGCCGAGCTGGTCGGGGGTGACCGAGCCGGGGATCGCGAGCACGTCGCCGTAGTTGTCGGTGTTCATGCGCGTCTTCACCTCGCCCTCGTAGTCGGTGATGCCCTCGACCTTGACGTTCGTGACGTCGGGGTACTTCTCCTTGAACGCGGTGACGTACTCGTCGAACGTGCCGTCCTCGACCAGGTCGGTGCGCCAGGTCAGGACCGTGATCTCGCCGGCCGGCTCGGCGTCCGCGCCGGTCGCCGGCGTGGTGGGCTCGTCACCAGAGCCGCTGCCGCACGCCGCCGCCAGGGTGAGCACGGTGCCGATCGCGGCGAGGGACACGTACCTGCGGCGTCGCTTCTGAGGGAACATCGGTGATCCTCTCGTGGTCCCGGCACGTGCGCGTGCCGGCCGTGGGTGGAGGGGCGTCCTTGCCTCGTCGGTCCGGGGACCGTGCTCCGTGTGGCATTCTTAATCCACTGAACTAAGTAAGTCAACGGGTCGTGTCGGTCCCGGCCGGGGCGCGACGCGGCTCGTTACCATGAGGCCCGGCGGCGCGAGTCCCGCGTCGCCCGGCGGACAGGAGGGCCGGTGAACAGCTCCCAGCCGGGGCTCGGCGCCGTGCACGCGAGCAGCAGGTCGGCGATCCTCGACCTCATCAGAGCCGCGGGGACGATCTCGCGGGTCGAGCTCACCCGCGTGTCCGGGCTCACCGGCGCCACGGTCTCGACCGTGGTGCGCAAGCTCATCGACGACGGCCTCGTCCTGGAGGTGGGCCGCGCAGAGTCCACGGGCGGCAAGCCCCGCATGCTGCTCGAGCTCGACCCGTTCGCGCGCTACGCCGTGGGGGTGCACCTCGACCACGCGGGCATCACCTACGTGATCGCCAACCTGGGCGGCGCGATCGTCGCGCGCTGGCGCCGGCCCGGCGCGGGCGCCGACGACCCACGCGAGGTCGTCGCGCGCATCGCCGCCGAGATTCGCGCGACCGTCGCGCGCATCGGCGTCGACCCCGCACGCATCCTCGGGCTCGGCGTCGTCTCGCCCGGGCCGCTCGCGGTGCGCACCGGCATGACCCTGACCCCGCCCGTCATGCAGGCGTGGACCGAGTTCCCGCTCGCGGGCGCGCTCGAGGACGCGGTCGGCCTGCCGGTCCTGCTCGACAACGACGCGACCGCGGCCGCGATCGGCGAGTACTGGTCCGGCGGCGTCCCCACCGGCTCGGCGTTCGCCGCGCTCTACATGGGCACGGGCATCGGCGCGGGCATCATCGTCGACGGCACGGTCTACCGCGGGTCGAGCTCGAACGCGGGCGAGGTCGGGCACATCTGCGTCGAGGTCGACGGCCCCGAGTGCTGGTGCGGGAGCCGGGGGTGCGTCGAGGCGCTCGCGGGCCCCGCCGCCGTGGTCGCGCAGGCGCGTGAGCAGGGCGTCGAGCTCGCCGGGCGCTCCGTGTCGGAGGACTTCGCGCAGCTCGCCCGGGCCGCCGCGCGCGGCGACGAGGTGCCCATGGCCCTGCTGCGGCGGTCCGCGCGCTACCTCGCGGTCGCCGCGCAGACCCTCGCGAACGTCCTCGACGTCGCGCACGTGGTGCTCACCGGGCCGTCGTTCGCGCTCGCGGGCTCGCTGTACCTGCCTGTGATCGAGGAGCGCCTGTCCCGCTCGTTCTTCGCGCGGGCCAGCCACGCCGTCCGCGTCGCGATCTCGTCGAACGCGCCCGAGGCGGCGGCGGTCGGCGCGGCCGCGCTCGTGCTGCAGGCCGAGCTCGCACCGAGGGTCGGCGGCATGCGCATGGCGCTCGACGTGACCGAGACGGTGACGGCGAGCGCCTGATCGTCGGCGCGGCCCCTCGTCGGGCGGTCAGGCGTAGAGGCGCGCTCAGGCGCCGGACGTCAGCCGGTCGAGGCCCGCGAGCGGGATCGGGAGCCAGGCGGGGCGGTTGCGTGCCTCGTACACCGCCTCGTACAGCGTCTTGTCGAGCTCCAGGACCCGCGTGAGCAGCTCGTCCGACGCACCCGGCTCCGACGCGCTCGCCTGGCCGTACCCCGCGAGCAGCGCGGCGCGCGCGCCGGTCGTCCACGCGTGGGCCTCGTCGCCGGTCAGCCCGCCGACCGCGGCGGCGTAGTCGAGCGAGCGCAGCAGTCCGGCGACGTCGCGGACGGCGAGGTCGGGACGGGTGCGGGCCTCGAGCGGGGCGAGAGGCTCGCCCTCGAAGTCGAGCACGAGCCAGTCGTCGTCCACGGCCAGCACCTGGCCCAGGTGCAGGTCGCCGTGCACGCGCTGGCGCGGCGGGGTGCTCGGCAGGGCGCGGACGCGCTGCGCGACGCGCTCGACGGCCGGGCGGTACCGTTCGAGCTCGTCGACCGCGTCCCGTGCCCAGGCGAAGCGCTCGAGCAAGGCTTGCGCGAGCCGGTCGGGGCCGTCGGCGTCCGCGACCGTGGGGTAAGCGCGCGCGAGCGCCGCGTGCATGCGCGCGGTCACCGCGCCCAGCCGGTACGCGCCTGCGTCGAAGGGCTCGCGCGCACCCGCGAGCTCGCACGCCAGCTCGAACCCGTCGCGAGCGCCCGGGACGAACTCGCTCGTCACGCCCAGGTAGCCGGTGACGAGGGCGTGCGGCGAGGCGAGGTCGGGCCACGACGCGCGCAGCCACGCGACCGGCGCGGGGACGCCCGTGTACCCCTCGTCGACGAGCCGGCGCGGGACGTCGATGTCCGGGTTCTCGCCGGGCTGCAGCGCACGCAGGACCTTGAGGATCGCGCGGCCCGGCGCGCCGCCCTCGGTCGCACCGAGCACGACCGACGAGTTCGACTGCTCGCTCGTGATCGCCGCGACGTGCTCGAGGTCGACGGGTCCGGGCGGCCCCAACGGGCCCTCGGCCCGGTCGAACCAGGCGCGCAGGAACGCGGGGTGCGCCACCCCGTCGAGCGCGGTCCGGCCGTCGCCGAGGGGGGTGCCGGCGGGCTCGTCGGACGGGACGACCACGAGCGGGACCTGCAGGAGCGTGTCGCCGCCCTGCGCCGAGCGGGCGGCCACCAGCAGCACGCGCACGTCGGCCGCACCGAGCGGGTCGACGAGCGGGACCACCGCGTGCACGGTCAGGTCCGCGGCCGCGCCCTTGACCGGGAACCACCGCCGGGTGGGCAGGTCCGCAGCGACCGCGGCGAGCAGCCGCTGGTCGGAGGCGTCCGGCGCGCGTGCCGTCAGCATGGTCACGTCTCGGCCGGGAGCCGTGGGTCGACGGACGAGGTGCGGGCCGACCGCGGAGCCCGGCGGACGGTGAGCCAGAAGAACTCGCGCGAGCCGAGCGTGAACCGCGCCGAGCCGGTCTCGTCGAGGCTCCCGAACGACGCACCGCCGAACACGTCGTGCAGCTCGGCGCCAGGGGCGTCCGCGATCGTGACGCGCGCGGAGCGTGCGGTGGCCGCGAGGTTCGCGACGACCAGCACCGTCTCCTCGGCGGTGCTGCGCGTGAACGTCAGCACCGACTCGTTGTCGCTCGGCACGACGCGGAACTCGCCGAGCCCCATCGCCGGGTGCTGCTTGCGGACCGACAGCATGCCGCGGACCCAGTGCAGCAGGCTCGTCGGCTGGGCGAGCTGGGCCTCGACGTTGGTGTGGCCGTAGTGGAAGACGAGCGACTGCACGAGCGGCAGGTAGAGCTTGCCCGGGTCGGCGACGGAGAAGCCGGCGTTGCGGTCGGGCGTCCACTGCATCGGCGTGCGCACCGCGTCGCGGTCCGGCAGCCAGATGTTGTCGCCCATGCCGATCTCGTCGCCGTAGTACAGGCACGGGCTGCCGGGCAGCGAGAGCAGCAGGGCGTGCGCGAGCTCGATCTCCTTGCGCGAGTTGTCCAGCAGCGGCGCGAGGCGGCGGCGGATGCCGACGTTCGCGCGCATGCGCGAGTCGGGCGCGTACCAGCCGTACATGGACGCGCGCTCCTCGGTCGAGACCATCTCGAGCGTGAGCTCGTCGTGGTTGCGCAGGAACGTGCTCCACTGCGCGCCCGCCGGGATCGGCGGGGTGTCGGCCAGGATGTCGACGATCGGCGTCGCACGCTGGTCGCGGATCGAGAAGTAGATGCGCGGCATCACCGGGAAGTGGAAGCACATGTGGCACTCGGGCTCGCGCTCGGTACCGAAGTAGTGCACGACGTCCTCGGGCCACTGGTTCGCCTCGGCGAGCATGATGCGGCCGGGGAACTCGCGGTCGAGCATCTCGCGCACCGTGCGCAGGAAGGCGTGCGTCTCGGGCAGGTTCTCGCAGTTCGTGCCCTCGGCCTCGAACAGGTAGGGCACCGCGTCCAGCCGGAAGCCGTCGATGCCCAGGCCCAGCCAGAACCGCGCGACGTCGAGCATCGCCTCGCGCACGCGCGGGTTCTCGAAGTTGAGGTCCGGCTGGTGGCTGAAGAAGCGGTGCCAGAAGTACTGCCGGCGCACGGGGTCGAACGTCCAGTTGGACGTCTCGGTGTCGACGAAGATGATGCGCGCGTCCTGGTAGCGCGTCGCGTCGTCGGACCACACGTAGAAGTCGCCGTACGGGCCCTCCGGGTCGCTGCGCGACGCCTGGAACCACGGGTGCGCGTCGCTCGTGTGGTTCATGACGAGGTCGACGACCACCCGCATGCCACGCGCGTGCGCCTGCTCGACGAGCTCGACGAAGTCCTCGAGCGTGCCGTACTGGCTGGCCACCGCGGTGTAGTCCGCGACGTCGTACCCGCCGTCGCGCAGCGGGCTCGGGTAGAACGGCGGCAGCCACAGGCAATCGATGCCCAGCCACTGCAGGTAGTCGAGGCGGTCGATCAGGCCGCGCAGGTCACCGCTGCCACTGCCCGTGGAGTCGGAGAAGCTGCGGAGCATCACCTCGTAGAACACCGCCGTGCGGTACCAGTCGGGGTCCTCGACCAGGCCGTCGCCCGGCAGCGGCGGCACGGCCGGCTGGCGGCCCGTGGGCAGCTTGATCTGCGACGTGGTGGGCGCGGGCTCGCGCACGCGCGGCAGCGACCCCGTCGGGGGGCGGGCCGGCGCGACCGCGGACGTGGGGGTCTCGGTCACGGGTGCTCCAGGACGACGACGTGTGCGGGCCGTTCGGCCGGGTCGATGCGGACGTAGACCTGCGGGCCCCAGGTGTAGTGCTCGTCGCGCAGGACGTCGTGCGCGACGACCGGTCCGTGCGCGGGCAGGCCGAACGACGCGAGGTCGAGCTCGACCACGCCCTCGCGCACGTTCCACGGGTCGAGGGACACGACCGCGACGACCGTGCTCGCCCGGCCCGTCGGCGAGTGCTCGGCCGCGAGGTGCCGGGAGAACGCGAGCGTCGCGTCGTCGCTCGTCGGGTGGACCTGCAGGTTGCGCAGCTGGTGCAGCGCGGGGTGCGCGCGGCGGATCTCGTTGAGCTTGCCGATCAGGTCCGCCATGCCCAGGTGCTGCGCGAGCGACCAGTCCCGCGGGCGGAACTCGTACTTCTCGTTGTCGATCTGCTCGTCGGCGCCCGGCCGCGGCACGTTCTCGAGCAGCTCGTACCCCGAGTAGACGCCCCACGTCGGCGAGCCCAGCGCGGCCAGCACCGCGCGGATCGCCCACGCCTGCCCGCCCGCGCCCTGCAGGTACGGCGGCAGGATGTCGTGCGTCGTCGGCCAGAACGCGGGACGCATCCACGCACCCTGGTCGCCCGAGACCTCCTGCAGGTAGTCGCCGAGCTCCTGCTTGGTGCTGCGCCACGTGAAGTACGTGTACGACTGGTGGAAGCCGATCTTCGCGAGCGTCTGCATCATCGCGGGGCGCGTGAACGCCTCGGAGAGGAAGATCACCTCGGGGTGGTCGCGCGCGACGTCCGCGAGCAGCCAGTGCCAGAAGTCGAGCGGCTTGGTGTGCGGGTTGTCGACGCGGAACAGCGTCACGCCGTGGTCGATCCACACCTGCAGCACCCGGCGGACCTCGGCGTACAGCCCCGCGGGGTCGTTGTCGAAGTTCAGCGGGTAGATGTCCTGGTACTTCTTGGGCGGGTTCTCCGCGTAGGCGATCGAGCCGTCGACCCTCGTCGTGAACCACTCGGGGTGCTCGGTGACCCACGGGTGGTCGGGCGAGCACTGCAGCGCGATGTCGAGCGCGACCTCCATGCCGTGCTCGCGGGCGCGGGCGACGAACGCGTCGAAGTCCTCGAACGTGCCCAGGCCGGGCTCGATCGCGTCGTGCCCGCCGTCGGCCGAGCCGATCGCGTACGGCGACCCGGGGTCGCCCGGGAGCGCGCCGAGCGAGTTGTTGCGGCCCTTGCGGTTCGTCAGGCCGATCGGGTGGATCGGCGTGAGGTAGACGACGTCGAAGCCCATCGACGCGATGCGCGGCAGCTGCTCGGCCGCGGTGCGCAACGTGCCGGTGCGCCACTCCTGCGCGTGGTCGTCCCACGTGGCGCCGTGCGAGCGGGGGAACAGCTCGTACCACGCGCCCGTGAGAGCCAGTGGCCGGTCGACGACGAGCGGGTAGCTGGGCGAGGCGCTGACGAGGTCGCGCAGCGGCTCGCGCGACAGGGCCTGGCGCACGTGCGGCGACAGTGCCCACGCCAGGCGCTCGCCGGGGAAGCGGTGCGTGTCGCGCAACGCCTCGACCACCTCGCGCAGCGTCGCGGCACCGTGCTCGCTCATCGCGTCGTCGCCCGTGCGGTCGGCCGCGCGGGCCAGCAGGCGCGCACCCTCCGCGAGCATGAGCTCGACGTCGATGCCCGCCTCGACCTTGATGGCCGCGTCGTGGGCCCAGGTCGCGTACGGGTCCGACCAGCCCTCGACGTGGAACGACCACAGGCCCGTCCGGTCGGGGACCAGACGCGCCTCGTACCGGTCGAGGCCGGGTGCGATGTCGACCATCGCCGCACGCGCGTGCACCGCGCCGTCCGGGTCCACGAGCACGGCCGTCGCCGCGACCGCGTCGTGGCCCTCGCGGAACACGGTCGCCCGGACCGGGAAGGCCTCGCCGACGACCGCCTTGGCGGGGAACCGTCCGGCCTCGGCGACGGGGAACACGTCCAGGACCGGGATGCGACCGACGGGCGGGGCGCCGATGACGGTCGTCGCGCGGGGCGCGGGGGCGACGATGGTCGGGACGGGCGCGACGGGCGTCGCGGAGGGGGTGGCAGGCGTCGGGGAGGGGGCGGCGGTGGCCGGTGCGTCGGGGGCGGTCGCGGTGCTCGTCTCGCGCTGCGGCTCGGCCTGCGCGGCCAGTGTCGAGGCACGAGCGGTCCTGCGGCGCCGACCCGGTGCGGCGGGGGAGGTCGTCACGTCCCGAACCTATCCGCAGGTGCCCGTCCCAGGCATCTGCAGCGCGCGAGTCCGACGCACGAGCCGTGCTGCTCGCGGCGCCGGAAGCGCGGGCGACGTCAGGACACGTCGGACGCGAGTGCGCGGCCCACCGTGCGGCCCGTGAACAGGCAGCCGCCGAGGAACGTGCCCTCGAGCGCGCGGTGCCCGTGCACGCCGCCGCCGCCGAAGCCCGACGCCTCGCCCACGGCCCACAGCCCGGGCAGCACCTCGCCGTCGGGCGCGAGAACGCGCCCCTCGAGGTCGGTGTGCAGGCCGCCGAGCGTCTTGCGCGTCAGGACGGACAGCCGGACCGCGAGCAGCGGGCCGTGCGCCGGGTCGAGCAGGCGGTGCGGCTTGGCGACCCGGATGAGCTTGTCGACGACGTAGCGCCGCGCCTGCGCGGTCGCGACGACCTGCAGGTCCTTGGCGAGCCCCGACGAGACCTGGCGGTCGCGCTCGACGATCGTGCGCTCGAGCGCCGCCGCGTCGATCCGGTCATCGCCGGTCAGCGCGTTCATCTTCGCGGCGAGCTCGGCGGGCGTGTCCGCCCACAGGAACTCGGGCGACTGCTCGGCGAACGCCTCGACCGGACCGACCGCACCCGGCTTGACGCGCTGCAGCAGGAGCTTGACGTCCTTGCCTGTGAGGTCCGGGTTCTGCTCCGAGCCGGACAGCGCGAACTCCGATCCGAGGATCGTCTTGTCGAGCACGAACCACGAGTGGTCGTCGCCGCGCTGCGTGAGGTGCTGGAGCGAGCCGAGCGCGTCGAAGCCGGGGAACAGCGGCACCGGCAGGCGCTGCCCGTCGGCGTCCAGCCACAGCGACGACGGTCCGGGCAGGATGCGGATGCCGTGGCGGGTCCACACCGGCGAGTGGTTGGTGATGCCCTCGGGGTAGTGCCACATGCGGTCCGCGTGCACCACCGCGGCGCCGGCGTCGCGTGCGGCGGCGATGCCCGAGCCGTCGACGTGGTCCGGCACGCCCGAGAGCATGCGCGCGGGCAGGCGGCCCGCGTGCGCCGGCCACGTGGCGCGGACGAGGTCGTGGTTCGCGCCGATGCCTCCGGTCGCGATCACGACGGCGCCCGCGCTGAGCTCGAAGGTGTCGACGACCTCGCGCGACGACGGCACGGCGCGGGCCACCGCGTCGTCGCGCAGCACGTCGCCCCGTACGCCGGTGACGCGGCCGTCGGCGACGACGAGACCGGTCACGCGGTGCCGGAACCGGACGTCGGCCAGGCCCGCGGCCCGCGCGTCGAGCAGCGTGCGCACGAACGGCTCGAGGATGCCCGGCCCCGTGCCCCACGTGACGTGGAAGCGCGGCACGGAGTTCCCGTGGCCGCCCGCGGTGTAGCCGCCGCGCTCGGCCCACTGCACGAGGGGGAACCACCGCACGCCCTGCGCGTGGAGCCACGAGCGCAGGTCGCCCGAGGCGAAGTCGACGAACCCCTCCGCCCACGCCCGACCCCACCGGTCCGAGCCGTCGTCGGAGAACTGCGCGGAGCCGAACCAGTCGGCCAGGGCGAGCTCGGCGGAGTCGTGCACGCCGAGGCGGCGCTGCTCGGGGGAGTCCACGAGGAACAGCCCGCCGAAGGACCAGAACGCCTGGCCGCCCAGCGACGCGGCGTTCTCGGCATCGAGCAGGAGCACGCGGCGACCGGCCCTGGTCAGCTCGGCTGTCGCGACGAGCCCGGCGAGGCCTGCGCCGACGACCACGACGTCGTGGGTACCCATGGCGCGCAGCCTAGCCCGGCTGGACGGCCGTCCAGAAGGTCGGTGCGCGAGGTTCGCCCGGTCGGTCCGTCCGGCGGTCTCCGGTCCTTTCGTCCCGGCTGGTCCGTCAGTGCACGGGCGAGAGCAGGTGCGCCGCGAGCGACCCGCCCCACGCGCGTGCGAGCTGGAGCTGGGCGTCGTCGATCGTCGCCCGGCCGTCCTCGCCACCCTCGATGCCGAACGCCTGCGTGGGGGCGATGATCTCGGCGCCCCGGCGACGCAGGAGCTTCTCGATGCGCGACCCCGCCGAACCTGCGAACCGCGACCACGAGCGCGTGTCGAACACCGCGGTCGACCGGCCGCTGAGCCCCGGCAGCGCGTCGAGCCACTCGTGGACGCCCAGGTCGCCCTGGCCACCCCGGGCGCGCGCGAGCGCCCGGGAGCGCGGCGTGCTCAGCCCGCGCATGTGCGTGGGTGCGCCGACGACGAGCAGCCGGGCGCGGGCGACGACGTCGTCGTGCGCCAGGACGTCGTCGACGTCGAGCACCACCGTCGGGAGCCCGGCGGCGGTCATGCCCTCGGCGATCGACTCCGCGACGGCGCGCGTGCACCCGAACATCGACTCGAAGACCACGACCCCTGACATGCCTCCAGGATGGTCCTGCCGGGCGCCGCGGGGGTGGGCCCGAGGTCCTGACGACGGTGGTCAGGACGGCGTCGTCGGGGGCTCCTGACCTGGGACGTCGGCGCGGTCGAGCACGTAGACGCGCAGGCTCAGCGGCTCCAGCACGGTGAGTTCGCCGGCCTGCACGTGCAGCACGCCCGCGATGGCTGACGAGCGCTGGTCGTCGGGCCGCTCCCACACCGAGTCCCACGCGAGCCGGAACCGGTCGCCGTCCTCGCCCGCGATCGTCACCTCGGACTCGTGCAGCGCGCCGTTGACGACGACGAGCACGACGTCCGGCGTCGCCGCGGCGTCCTCGTCCACGGCGCGCACCATCTGCAGCGTGCGGATCTGCGGGTCGTGCCACCGGGCGTGGTCGAACGCGGTCCCGGTGGCGTCGAACCACGCGAGGTCGACGCGGCCACCCTCGCGGGCCGGACGTCCGGTGTAGAACCGGCGCGGGCGCAGCGCGGCGTGCTCGCGCCGCAGCGCGAGCAGCCACCGTGCGCTCGCGAGCAGGTCCCGGCGCCACGGCGCGAGGTCCCACGAGACCCAGGTGAGCTCGTCGTCGTGGCAGTACGCGTTGTTGTTGCCCCGCTGCGTGCGCCCCA
The DNA here is from genome assembly GCF_001040865.1 of Cellulomonas sp. A375-1. Classification (NCBI taxonomy): domain Bacteria; kingdom Bacillati; phylum Actinomycetota; class Actinomycetes; order Micrococcales; family Cellulomonadaceae; genus Cellulomonas; species Cellulomonas sp. A375-1. Next base: position 13,850 of record NZ_LFKW01000130.1, read on the forward strand.
TCTCGTCGCCCGCCGTGATCATGGGTGTGCCGGCGGCCAGCACGAGCGTCGCGAGCAGGTTGCGGATCGAGCGGCGGCGCAGCGGGACGATCGCCGCGGCCGGCGAGTCGGGTGCGACGTGACCCTCGGCGCCGTGGTTCCACGAGCGGTTGTCGTCGGTGCCGTCGCGGTTGTTCTCGCCGTTGTCGAAGTTGTGCTTGTGGTCGTAGGCGACCAGGTCCGCCATCGTGAAACCGTCGTGCGCGGTGACGAAGTTGACCGACGCGTTCGGGCCGCGCACGAGCGGCGGGTCACCGTGGCCGAACAGGTCGACCGAGCCGGACAGGCGCGTCGCCAGGTCGCGCACGCGGTGGCCGGGCAGGCCGTGCGCGGCGCGGGCGGGGTCGGCGAGCCAGAACGAGCGCACCGCGTTGCGGAACCGGTCGTTCCACTCGGCCCACGGCGGGATGAACTGCCCCGTGCGCCACCCGCCCGGCCCCACGTCCCACGGCTCGGCGACGAGCTTGAGCCCGTGCAGGGACGGGTCGGTGCCCGCGGCGACGAGCAGCGGGTGGCTCTGCGAGTAGCCGTCGGGGCCGCGGGCCAGCGTCACGGCGAGGTCGAACCGGAAGCCGTCGACCCCCACGACGTCCGCCCAGTAGCGCAGCGAGTCGAGCGTCATGCGCACCACCTCGGTGCGCCGGAAGTCGAGCGTGTTGCCCGTGCCCGTGACGTCCGCGAGGTTCGCGGGGACGCCGCCGTCGTGCCAGTAGTACAGCGTGTTGTCCAGGCCCCGCCACGAGACGTGCTGGCCGGGGTTGCCGCCCTCGCACGTGTGGTTGTAGACGACGTCGAGCAGCACCTCGATGCCGGCCTCGTGCAGCGCGTGGACCGCGCCGCGCAGCTCGGCGAGCACGGCCGCGGGACCGGCGGCGCGCGCGGCTGCGGTCGCGTACCGCGGCTCGGGGGCGAAGAAGCCGAGCGTGCTGTACCCCCAGAAGTTGCGCAGGCCGCGTGCGACGAGGTGCGGCTCGGAGGCGCTCGCGTGCACCGGCAGGAGCTCGACCGTGGTCACGCCGAGGCCGCGCAGGTGGTCGATGACCGCGGGGTGCGCGAGACCCGCGTACGTGCCGCGCAGCTCGGGCGGCAGCAGGGGGTGCAGCTTCGTCAGGCCGCGCACGTGCGCCTCGTAGACGACCGTGCTCTCCCACGGGACCCACGGCCGGTTGGCGGCCGGGTCCGGCCCGGGCAGCGCCGCCTCGTCGACGACGACGCCGTACGGCACCTGGCCGGCGGAGTCGCGGGGGTCGGCCGGGCCGTACACGTCCCCGCGACCCTCGTCGTCGACCACGTGACCGTACGTGGCCGGCCCGTAGCCCAGCTCGCTCTCGAGGCCCCGGGCCCACGGGTCGACGAGCAGCTTGGCGGGGTTGTGGCGCAGCCCGTGGACGGGGTCCCACGCGCCGTGCACGCGCAGGCCGTAGCGGTCGCCGGGCGCGACGCCGGGGACGAACGCGCTGAACACGCCCTGGTGGGGGCCGTCGAGCGGGATGCGGCGCTCGGTCGTGTGCGGCTGCGCGCCGTGGCCGTCGAACAGGCACAGCTCGACCCCCGTCGCGTGCGACGCGAGGACCGCGACCTCGACCCCGCCGTCGACCGGGCGCACGCCGAGGCGTGGGGGGCGGCGGGAGGTCGTCGGTCGCTGGTTCACGGCGCCCATTGTGGCCGACGAGCATGTCGGCGCCATGTCGCGCACGTGACAGCGGCGAGGGGCGGGCGTCCGCTGGGCGAACCGTCCGAGTTGCGCCCGACGGACGGAGGGTAACGTTCCGGGCGTGAAGATCGTCGTCTGCGTCAAGCACGTGCCGGACATCCAGTCGGACCGCCAGATCGCCGAGGGGCGCACCGTCCGCGACGGGGGTGACGGCACGCTGAACGAGCTCGACGAGAACGCGCTCGAGGCCGCGCTCAGCCTCGTCGAGAGCGCGGGCGAGGGCGAGGTCGTCGTCGTGACCGTGGGCCCGGACGACGCGGTGGACGCGGTCCGCAAGGGTCTGCAGATGGGCGCCGACGAAGCCGTGCACGTCGTCGACGACGCGGTCGCCGGCTCCGACGCGATCGGCACCGCACGCGTGCTGGCCGCCGCGATCACCCACATGGGCGGCGCGGACCTGGTCGTGACCGGCATGGCGGGGCTCGACGGCCTCACCTCGCTGGTCCCCACGGCGCTCGCGGCACTGCTCGACGTCCCGGCGCTGCCGCTCGCCGCGCGCCTCGAGGTGACGGGGTCGACGGTGCGCGTGACGCGCCACCTCGACCACGCGAGCGAGGTGCTCGAGGCCGAGCTGCCGGTGCTCGTCTCGGTGACGGACCAGGCCAACGAGCCGCGCTACCCCAACTTCAAGGGCATCATGGCCGCGCGGAAGAAGCCGGTGACGACGCTGACGCTCGCGGACCTCGGGCTCGACCCGACGCTCGTCGGCGCCGCGGGCGCGCGTACCGAGGTGCTCGAGGCCGCACCGCGTCCCGCGCGCGAGGACCGCGTGCTCGTGACCGACACCGGCGATGCGGGCGTGCGGCTCGCCGCCTACCTCGTCGAGAACCAGCTCGTCTGACGACGAGCCCGCCGAGCCCACCGCCGAACGTCACACCGATCTGAGGACCACCGTGAGCGACATCCTCGTCCTGCTCGACCACACCAGCACGGGCGCGCTGCGCACCCCGGTGCGTGAGCTCGTCACGCTCGCGCGCGACCTGACCGACGGCGGCGTGCACGGCGCGTGGCCCGCGGACGGTGCGGAGCCCGACGAGGCCGCGCTGGCCGAGCTCGGCGCGCTCGGCGTCACGCACGTGCACCGGCTGACCAGCGACGCCGACGTGCGTGTCCCCGCGGTCCTCGCCGAGGGCGTCGCGAGCCTGCTCGACGCCACGGGCGCGACGACGCTGCTCGCGGTCTCGTCGTTCGAGAACAAGGAGCTCGCCGCGTACCTCGCGGTGGCGACCGGCGCGGGCGTCGTGACCGACGCCGACGCGCTCGAGCGTGCCGACGGCGCGCTGGTCGCGGGCAAGACCGTGTTCGCGGGCACCTGGACCACGCGCACCGCGCTGCGCACGCCGCTCGCGGTCGTGCTGGTCAAGGCGAACAGCGTGGTCGTCTCGCCGGCGCCCGTCGCGGCTGCGCCGCAGGTCGGTGAGCACGCGTTCACCGCGAGCCCTGCGGCGTCGCGCGTGCGCGTCGTCGAGCGGACCGAGCGGCCCGCCACGGGACGGCCGGACCTGGGCAGCGCCCACATCGTCGTGACCGGAGGGCGCGGCACGGACGGCGACTTCTCGGCGCTCGAGGAGCTCGCCGACGTGCTCGGCGGTGCGGTCGGTGCGACGCGCGTCGCGACCGACGAGGGCTGGATCGGCCACGACGCGCAGATCGGTCAGACGGGCGTCACGATCTCGCCCCGTCTCTACATCGGCGCAGGCGTCTCCGGTGCGGTGCACCACCGCGGGGGCATGCAGGCGTCGGGCACGATCGTCGCGATCAACTCCGACCCGGACGCACCGATCTTCGAGATCGCGGACTTCGGGGTCGTCGGTGACCTCACGACCGTCGTCCCGCAGCTGACCGCCGAGCTCCGCCGCCTCAAGGGCTGACCCTCAGCGACGACAGGAGCCGTCATGACCGCACGGACGACGAAGCGCGTCGGGATCCTCACGGCCGGAGGCGACAGCCCCGGCCTCAACGCCGCGATCCGCGGCTTCGGCAAGACCGCGATCGGGCACTACGGCATGGAGCTCATCGGGTTCCGGGACGGCGTCACGGGACTCGTCGAGAACCGGTTCGTCGAGCTCGACGGCGCCGCGCTGTCCGGGATCCTCACGGTCGGCGGCACGATCCTGGGCACGAGCAGGGACAAGGTCCACCGCTGGAACGTCGACGGCGAGGTGCGGGACATGGTCCCGACCGTCGTCGAGAACTACGAGCGCAACGGGCTGGACGCGCTCATCATGCTCGGCGGCGGCGGGACCGCGAAGAACGCGATGCGCCTGGTCGACGCGGGCCTCAACGTCATCACGCTGCCGAAGACGATCGACAACGACATCGCCATGACCGACACCACGTTCGGGTTCGCGACCGCGATGGAGATCGCGACCGAGGCGATCGACCGCGTGCACTCCACGGCGCACAGCCACCACCGGATCATCCTCACCGAGATCATGGGGCACCGGGCGGGCTGGCTGACGCTCGGGGCGGGCATCGCCGGCGGTGCGGACATCATCCTCATCCCGGAGATCCCGTACACCGTCGAGTCGATCGCCGAGACGATCCGTGCGCGCACCGCGCGCGGCTCGACGTTCTCGGTGGTCGCCGTCGCCGAGGGGGCGCGCGACACCGACGACACCGCCGACTACGAGGCCGCGCAGCTGCTGGTCAAGGCCGCCAAGACCCCCGAGGCGATCCGCGCAGCCAAGTCGCACCTGCGGCACGTCGAGGACACGCAGCGCGAGCACACGTTCCGGCTCGCGCGCGAGCTCGAGGCGGCGACGGGTCTGG
>NZ_LFKW01000130.1:18461-37652 GCF_001040865.1 Cellulomonas sp. A375-1
CGCGGCGGACCGCCTGCTCGCCTCGCGCCTCGGCGCGGCCGCAGCGGACCTGGTCTCGCGCGGGGAGTTCGGGGTCATGGTCGCCTCACGCGGTGAGGACACCGAGGCCGTGCCGCTCGCGCAGGTCGCGGGCAAGGTCAAGCTCGTCCCGCAGGACCACGCGTGGATCGCGGCCGCACGGCAGGTGGGCACGGGCCTGGGCGACTGACCGGGCCGGGTGCGGCTACAGCGTGCGCAGCCAGCTCAGGGTCGCGTACGCCTGCGCGCGCTGGAACGCCCGCAGGTTGGGGATCCCGGGCGGGGGTGGCTGCACGCTCCCGAACGCGAAGTAGCCCGCGAGCCCCGCGAGGCAGGACCGCAGCTCGTCGTCGGACACCCCGATCGACAGCTCGTGCCCGCGGAACAGGAGCGCGGGGTCGCCGCCGCCCTGCAGTGCGACGCTCGGCAGCATGAACGCGAGGTCCAGCCACGGCGCGCCGACGCTCGCGTGCGGCCAGTCGATGAGCCAGACCCGGCTGTGGTCGTCGTCGATCATCACGTTGTCCGCGCGCAGGTCGCCGTGCACGAGCGCGTCCCCCGCGCACGCCGGCAACGAGTCCTGCTCGAGCAGGACGAGGCGCTCGAGCGAGTCGACCGCCCACCGGCCTGTCGTGCCGCCCTCGCGCGCGAGCTCGTCGAGCGCCGCGCCGTCGCCCGCGGCGAGGTGGCGCCAGCCCTGGAAGTCGTCGGCGAGCTGGTCGTCGGTGCGCGGCAGGCTGTGGCCGACGAGCGGCTCGGCGTCGGCGAGGCGGCCGATCGTGGCGAGCACCTCGCCCAGGTCGTCGGGCCGCCAGGGCAGCACGGGCGAGCGTCCGTGCACGGCCTCGAAGCCGAGGACCACCCAGTCGCCGTCGTCGTGCGACCACAGCAGGCGGGGGGCGGGGACCTCGGGCGGCAGAGCGGCCGCGTTGCGGATCTCGGCGCGCGCGAGCTCGGGCGAGTGCGGGTTCTGCTCGGGGGAGACCGCCTTGACGAAGACGTCCCGACCGTCGGCCAGCTCCAGGACCGCCGCGAAGCCGGGGGAGAACCCGCTCGTCGCGTCGGTCTCGGCGCTCACCTGAGCGCCTGCGAGGTCGCCGATCCGGGCTCGTACGGGTCGGGGGAGGTCGCGCCAGGTCAGACGCTGCCCGCTGAAGGCGAGCGGCATGGCCAGGACGTCGTCGTCGGCGCTCACGGCGGACATCCTGCCAGGTCTTCGCGATGGTGCGCGGGATGTCCAGGTGCGCGCGGACCACCCGCGGCGCGGCCGTTCGTAGACTCGTGGGGTGACTGCTCGCCCGGCGGCGGCTGCCGCGTCGTATCTCGACCACGCGGCGACCACGCCCATGCTCCCCGCGGCGGTCCGGGTGCTCGAGTCCGAGCTCACCCGGACCGGTAACCCGTCGTCCCTGCACGCCTCCGGACGGGCCGCGCGACGCGTGGTCGAGGAAGCACGCGAGCGGTTCGCGGCGGCGCTCGGCGCGCGCCCGAGCGAGGTGCTGTGGACGTCCGGTGGGACCGAGGCGGACAACCTCGCGATCAAGGGGCTGTTCTGGGCACGGCGCACGCACGACCCGGGACGGCGGCGCATCCTCGTCTCCGCGGTCGAGCACCACGCCGTGCTCGACCCGGCCTTCTGGATGGCCGAGCATGCGGGCGCCGAGCTCGTGCTGCTCCCCGTCGACTCGGACGGCGTGCTCGAGGTCGACGCGCTGCGCGCCGAGCTCGAGGCGAACGGCGAGCACGCCGCGCTGCTCTCGGTGATGTGGGCCAACAACGAGGTGGGCACGCTGCAGCCGCTCGCCGACGTCGTCGCGCTCGCGCGGCGCCACGGCGTACCGGTGCACGCCGACGCCGTGCAGGCCGTCGGCCAGGTGCCCGTGGACTTCGCGGCGAGCGGGCTCGACGCGATGACGGTCTCCGGGCACAAGCTCGGCGGCCCGGGCGGCACGGGGGCGCTCCTCGCGCGGCGCGGGCTCGAGCTGACACCCGTGCAGCACGGCGGCGGTCAGGAGCGCGGCGTGCGGTCCGGGACGCTCGACGCCGCGCTGCTCGCGTCGTTCGCGACCGCGGTCGACGAGGCCGTCGCGGCCCGTCCCACGCACGCGCCGCGCGTGGCCGCGCTGCGCGACGAGCTCGTCGCCGGGGTGCGCGCGATCGACCCGACCGCGGTGCTGCGCGGCCCCGCCGACGCCGAGCGGCGGTTGCCGGCGAACGCGCACTTCACGTTCCCGGGCTGCGAGGGCGACTCGCTGCTGTACCTCCTGGACTCGGCGGGCGTCGAGGCCTCGACGGGCTCGGCGTGCCAGGCGGGAGTCCCGCGGCCGTCGCACGTGCTGCTCGCGATGGGTGTCGACGAGGACGACGCGCGTGGGGCGCTGCGGTTCTCGCTCGGGCACACCTCGACGTCCGACGACGTCGCGGCGCTGCTCACCGCCCTGCCGGCGGTGCTCGAGCGGGCGCGCGCCGCGGGTCTCGCGGGCTCGTCGTCCGCGCGGGTGGGGGTGGCCTGAGTGCGCGTGCTGGCCGCCCTGTCCGGCGGGGTCGACTCGGCCGTGGCCGCGGCGCGCGCGGTCGACGCGGGCCACGAGGTCGTCGGGGTGCACATGGCGCTGTCGCGCACGCGCGACCAGTTCCGCACCGGGTCGCGGGGGTGCTGCTCGATCGAGGACGCGGGGGACGCGCGGCGCGCCGCGGACGTGCTCGGCATCCCGTACTACGTGTGGGACCTGTCGGAGCGGTTCGAGGAGACGGTCGTCGCCGACTTCCTCTCCGAGTACGCCGCGGGTCGCACGCCGAACCCGTGCGTGCGGTGCAACGAGCACATCAAGTTCGCGACGTTGCTCGACAAGGCGCTCGCGCTGGGCTTCGACGCGGTGTGCACCGGGCACTACGCGCGCGTCGTCGAACGGCCCGACGGCACGCGTGAGCTGCACCGAGCGCTCGACGCCGCCAAGGACCAGTCGTACGTGCTCGCGGTGATGGGCCCCGAGCGCCTCGCGCGGTCGATGTTCCCGCTCGGGGACGTCGCCTCGAAGGAGGAGACGCGCCGCGAGGCGGCCGCGCGCGGGCTGTCTGTCTCGGCCAAGCCGGACTCCTACGACATCTGCTTCGTCGCGGACGGCGACACGCAGGGGTTCCTGCGTGACCGGCTCGGTGCGCAGCCCGGTGAGGTCGTGGACTCCTCAGGAGCGGTCGTCGGGACGCACGACGGCGCGTACGCGTACACGGTCGGTCAGCGGCGCGGGCTCGCGCTGGGTCGTCCCGCGCCCGACGGCAGGCCGCGGTACGTGCTCGCGGTCGAGCCCGTGCGCAACCGCGTGGTCGTCGGCTCGTCCGACGAGCTCGTCGTGGACCTCGTGCACGCGGACCGGGCCGTCTGGTACGACGACGTGGCGCACGACCCGGCGCGGTGGGCAGCGGCTGCGCTGAGCGTGCAGGTGCGCGCGCACGGCGCCCCGGTGCCGGCAGCGTTCGAGCTCGCCGAGCCCGACCGGCTGAGCGTGGCGCTGCGCGCACCGCTGCGCGGCGTGGCGGCGGGCCAGTCGGTCGTCGTGTACGACGGCACGCGCGTGCTCGGCCAGGCGACCGTGACCGGGGCCGAGCGGACCTCGCACGTGCTGGCGGGCTCCGCCGCCGTGGCCACCGCGTGATCGGGGTCAGCGGCACCGGGGGCTGGCCCGGCCAGGACGTGCTCGAGGCGCAGACGGTCGTGGTGGGCGACCTGGTCGACACCCCGTCGGAGGTGCAGGGGCTGCCGTTCGAGGTGCACCTGCCCGCGCGCGGGCCGGGGGCCACGCTCGTCGGACGTGCGCTCGGCCTGCTCGTCGAGCTGCCGGCCGAGCTGGGCCCGCACGGCTGGAAGCTCGCCGACCGGCCCGGGAGCGACCTCACGCGCACGCGGGCGCTCGCACGTGAGGACCTCGACGCGCTCGCGGTCGCGGGCCACGGGTACGTCGGGCCGCTCGTCGTGCCGGTGCTGGGCCCGGTCACGCTCGCCGCGTCGGTCTACCTGGCGCGCGGCGACCGCGCTCTCGCGGACCCCGGCGCGCTGCGCGACCTCGGCGACTCGCTGGCCGCCGGGCTCGTCGAGCACCTCGCCGCGATCGCGCGTGCGGTGCCGGGTGCCGAGCCGGTCGTGCTGCTGCACGAGCCGATGCTCGCGCAGGCGGTCGCGGGCGTGCTGCCCTCGTTCTCCGGGTATGCGCGGCTGCGCGCGGTGCCTGGTCCGTCGGCCGCCGAGCGGATCGGCTCGGTCGTGTCCGCGGCGCGCGGGGCCGGGGCGCGCGCGGTCGTGCACGGCGGCGCCGCATGGACCACGGTCCCCGCGATCCGCGCGACGGGCGCCGACGGGATCGCGCTCGAGGTCGAGCCCTTGGGCGAGCGCGGGTGGGAGCGGGTCGCCGAGGCCGTCGAGGCCGGGCTGCAGCTCTGGGCGCACGTCCCGCCGCAGCGTTCGTCGCAGTGCGCGGGACCGGACGCCGTCGGGCAGGCGCGCTCGGTGACGGGGCCGTGGCGCTCCGTGGGACTGCCCGCCGCGGGGCTCGACGACGTGGTGCTGCTCGTGGGGGACCAGCCCGGGGGAGCCGACGACGCGCGCGGCGCGCTCGCGGGAGCGGTCCGTGCGGCGCGGGTCGTCGCGGAGGCCGTGCACGGGTGACGGGCGCACGGGTGAGCGCCGGTGGGACGTAGGCTGCTGCGGCGCGAGAGACGCGCGACGAACGGGGTGAGGCGTGAGCGAGCGACGTGACGGTACGCGCAGGGGCAGGCTCGGCGGGGCGGCGGCGCTCCGGCTGGACCTGAAGCACCCGGGCACGCTGCTCCTCGCGAGCGGCGCCGCGATCGTCGGGATCGTCCTGCTCCTGATCACGCTCGTGACGCTCGGCGCGCAGTCGATCGAGGCGTCGGGGCTCGGGAACGTGCCGTGCCTCGTCGCCGTGAGCGACGAGGTCGAGGGTGCGTCGGTCGACAACCACGTGCTCCCCCCGAAGACGACGTGCACGTGGCAGCCGGACGGCGGCGCGAGCGAGACCGTGGTCGTCGCGGAGCCCTCGGCGGCGATGTTCTGGACGGGTGCCGTGCTGTTCCTCGGCGGCGCCGGGACCTGCGTGGGCGTGCTGGCCGCACCGCGTCTGCGTCGCTGACCCCCGCGCGTCCACAGGTGCGGCGCGACGTGCCGCGTGTCGGTGGGGACGGCGACAATGGGCGCGTGACCGACGCGCAGCCCGCCGAGACGACCGACACCACTGTGCCGCCGCACGAGCCGCCACCGGACGCGGTGCCCGCAGAGGCCCGGCACCGGTGGGACGAGCTCGCGGAGCAGGTGCGCACCGATCAGTTCGCGTACTACGTGCGGGACGCCCCGTCGTCGTCGGACGCCGAGTACGACGCGCGGATGCGCGAGCTCGCGCAGCTCGAGGACGCGTACCCCGGCCTGCGCACGCCCGACTCCCCGACGCAGATGGTCGGCGGGACGTTCTCGACCGAGTTCGCGTCGGTGGACCACGTCGAGCGCATGCTCTCGCTCGACAACGCGTTCTCCGACGAGGACGTCCACGCCTGGGCCGAGCGCGTGCAGCGCGACCTCGAGACCGACGAGCCGCCGCACTACCTGTGCGAGCTCAAGATCGACGGCCTGGCGATCGCCCTGCTGTACGAGAAGGGCCGCCTGGTGCGCGCCGCGACGCGCGGTGACGGGCGCACGGGCGAGGACGTGACGCTCAACGTCCGCACGATCACGACCATCCCGGACGTCCTGGCGGGTGATCCCGCCGCTCATCCGGAGCTCATCGAGATCCGCGGCGAGGTGTTCCTGCCGGTCGAGGCCTTCGCCGAGCTCAACGCCGCGCAGGTCGCGGCGGGCAAGCCCCCGTTCGCCAACCCGCGGAACGCGGCGGCGGGCTCGCTGCGGCAGAAGGACCCGCGGGTCACCGCGTCGCGCCCGTTGCGGATGTACGCGCACGGCATCGGCGCGCTGCGCTGGGCGCAGGGCACGCGCCCGGCCGACGTGCTTCGCCAGTCGCAGGTGTACGACCTGCTGAGCGGCTGGGGCGTGCCGACGTCGTCCCACACGCGCGTCGTGCAGGGCCTCGACGGCGTGCGGGAGATGATCGCGTACTACGGCGAGCACCGGCACGACGTCGAGCACGAGATCGACGGCATCGTCGTCAAGGTCGACGAGATCACGCTGCAGCGTCGGCTCGGGGCGACGAGCCGTGCGCCGCGCTGGGCGATCGCGTACAAGTACCCGCCCGAGGAGGTCAACACCCGCCTGCTGGCGATCGAGGTGGGGATCGGGCGCACCGGGCGCGCGACGCCGTTCGCGGTGATGGAGCCCGTCGTCGTCGCCGGCTCGACCGTGCGCCAGGCCACGCTGCACAACCAGGACGTGGTCAAGGTCAAGGGCGTGCGCATCGGGGACATGGTCGTGCTGCGCAAGGCAGGTGACGTGATCCCGGAGATCGTCGGCCCCGCGCCGCGCGCGCCGGGTGACGACGTGCCACGCGTCGAGTGGCAGATGCCGAGCGACTGCCCGGCGTGCGGCACGCCGTTGCGCCCGATGCGCGAGGGCGACGTGGACCTGCGGTGCCCGAACGCCGAGACCTGCCCGGCGCAGGTGCTGGGCCGCGTCGACCACATCGGCTCCCGGGGTGCCCTCGACATCGAGGCGCTCGGTGAGGTCACGGCCGCGGCCCTCACCCAGCCGGACGTCCCGACGACACCCCCGCTGCGCACGGAGGCCGACCTGTTCGACCTGGTCGGGTACCCGGCGGACGCGCCCGACGAGGTGCGGGATCGCGTGCGGGCGGAGAGCCTGGCCCGCCTCGCCGAGATCGAGGTCGTGGTGCGGGACCCGGAGACGGGCCTGCCGCGCGAGGACGAGGACGGCAACGTGCGGCGCCGCACGCCGTTCCGCAGGCGCCTGACGTGGACCAAGGCGCAGCGCGCGCGGGCCGACGCCGAGGGTCGCGAGCTGCGCGACTGGGAGCCGTCCGAGGCGGCGCGCACGCTGCTCGACCAGCTCGACCTGGCCAAGGGCAAGGAGCTGTGGCGCGTCATCGTGGCGCTGAGCATCCGCAACGTCGGCCCGACGGCCGCTCGTGCGCTCGCTCAGGAGTTCGGCTCGATGGCCGCGCTGCGCGAGGTGCTCGAGGGCGACCCGGCGGCGGCGGCCGAGCGCCTCGCCGCGGTCGACGGCGTGGGGCCCACGATCGCCGCGTCGCTCGTCGACTGGTTCGCGACGCCGTGGCACGCCCAGATCGTCGACCGCTGGCAGGCGGCGGGCGTCGTGATGGCCGACGAGGCGGTCGAGGGCGCGCCCCGCACGCTCGAGGGCCTGACGGTCGTCGTCACCGGGAGCCTCGAGCGCTTCTCGCGCGACGAGGCCAAGGAGGCGATCCTCGCGCGCGGCGGCAAGGCGTCGGGGTCGGTCTCGAAGAAGACCGACTTCGTGGTCGTCGGCGAGAACGCGGGGTCCAAGGAGACCAAGGCGCGCGAGCTCGGGCTCACGATCCTCGACGAGGCCGGGTTCGAGCGTCTGCTCACCGACGGGCCGGAGGCACTCGCGTGACCGCGCCGACCCTGACGTCGCCCGGGCCGCCCGGCGCCACGACCGAGATGGCGTGCTGGCCACCGCTGCGCACGGCGACGACGTCCGACGGATGGCGCGTGGGCCTGTCCCGTGGCGTCACGCGGCGCGCGAACAGTGCGGTCGCGCTGCAGGCTCCGGCCGACGTGATGCGCGCTGTCGACGAGGTCGAGGCGCTCTTCGCGGGCGAAGGGCTGCCGGCGGTGATGCGCACGGGCGTGAGCGCGCTGGACCGGGTGGTCGACGCCGAGCTCGACCGTCGTGGCTGGGCGACGCGCGCCGTGACGGACGTCCTCGCGCGGGGGCAGGACCGTGACGGCCGGGACGCGGACGCCGGGGCTCGGTCGGCGCTGGCCGTGACCGTCGCGCGCGAGCCCGACGAGGACTGGCTGGACGCTTACCTCGCGGTCAAGAGCGCGGGCCGGCACCGGGAGGTCCTCAGCGCGATCCTCGCGGGTGGCGACGCGTGGCACCTCACTGCGCGGCAGGGCGAGGAGGTCGTCGGGGTGATCAGGGTCGCGCGGGCCGACGGCTGGGCGGCCCTCTCGTGCCTCGCGGTGGCACCCGGTGCGCGCCGGCGTGGGATCGGGCGTGCGCTCACCGCCGACGGCATGCGCCTCGCGCGTGAGCACGGTGTCACGCGCACGTTCCTCCAGGTCGAGCGCAGCAACGCCGGGGCGCGTGCCCTGTACGACGCCCTGGGCTTCGTGCCCGTCGACTCCTATCGCTACCGCGAACAGCCGAGCACCACGGCGTGAGCGGTGGCGCTCGGGGTACCCGCGCCCTGCAGGCATGACCGGTGGCGCGGCCGGCCGCCCGGCGGCGCGCTGGTCCGCTCCGATAAGTCGATCCACAGACCGCCCACGGCGTCGGCACCGGCTCTGCCATACTGCTCCGTTACTCACGTCAGGGGTGGTCTTGGCATTCGCCGGCGGCGCCCCAGGGGTCTGACAAGCAGGAAAGGGACAGTCGTGACGGTCTTCTTCGTGGTCGGCGCCATCGGTCTGGTGCTGCTCGTGCTCTCGCTCGTCGTGGGCGAGGTCTTCGAGTCGTTCGAGATCGGCGACGGCGGCATCTCCGGGCTGGCCGTCGGGATCGGCGCCGTGGTGTTCGGCGCCTCGGGCGTCCTGGCGCTGTCCTCGGACCTCGACGTGATCTGGGCGTACGTCATCGCGGTCGCGTTCGCGATCGCGGCCGGTCTCGTCGCCCAGCTCATCGTCAACCGGCTCGCGGACTCCGAGGACGCTCCACCGCCCCCTCTCGAGGGGGCGTACGGGGTGCTCACGGCGACCACGGGCCCTGAGGGCGGCGAGGTACGGCTCGAGGGCGTGCGCGACCTGGAGAGTCGTCTGGCGTGGGCCGACGAGCCGCTCGAGGCGGGCACGCGCGTCGTCGTCGTGGGTGTGTCCGGATCTCGCGTGCACGTGACGCGGGCCTGACGCCGCCCGCGGCCGGGTCCATCGCACCACCGGGACGCTGCCCCACCGGCACGTCTCGCCATCGAGTCATCGACCGAACCCACCCACCCACGGGGTTGCCGTGGCAGGACAGGAAGGAGCCCGGGGCGACCCGGACACCATGCCCGACTTCATGCAGGACGGCTCGGCGGTCATCGCCGTGCTCGCTCTCGTCATCGCGTTCTTCGCGGTCATCGCCCTCGTCACCAAGCGCATCCGTCGCGTGCCGCCGAACGAGGCGCTCGTCATCGTCGGTCGCGGAGCCGGCAAGAACGCGGGAGACGGTGGCCAGCGCGTCGTCGTCGGCGGTCGCGTCTTCATCTGGCCCGTGCTGCAGCAGGGGTTCCCGATCTCGCTCGAGCAGCGTCAGATCGGCATCACGGTCGAGGGCGTCGACAAGAACCGCATCAAGCTCGCCATCAAGGCGTCCATCAACTTCAAGGTCCGGGGCGACGAGGAGGGCGTGCGTCGCGCGGCGCAGCGCTTCCTGTCGCAGCAGGCGACGCTGACCGACGTGATCAAGGAGTCGCTCGAGGGCTCGCTGCGCTCGATCATCGGCGACATGACGATCGAGCAGATCATCAGCGACCGCAAGTCGCTGCAGGACGGTGTGGTCGCCTCGACCAAGACCGACCTCGCGGAGCAGGGCCTGCAGGTCGACCTGCTCAACATCTCCGACATCTCGACCCCGGGCTCGGACTACCTCGCCAACCTCGGTCGTGCCGAGGCGGCGCGTGCCCGCCAGGTCGCCGAGGTCAAGGAGGCCGAGGCGCAGCAGGTCTCCGAGTTCGCGAAGATCGTCGCGGCCGAGGCGATCGCCGAGCGTCAGCGCGACCTCGCTCTGAAGCAGGCGACGATCAAGGCCGAGACGGACCGCGCCAACGCCGAGGCCGACGCGGCCGGCCGGCTCGCGCGGGCCGAGCAGGACAAGCTGGTCGCGCTCGAGGAGCGCGCGGCGCTCGCGGAGAAGGCGAAGGTCACGGAGGAGCAGCTCGACATCGACGTGCGCAAGCCGGCCGAGGCGGCGGCGTACGCCGCGGTCCAGCAGGCGGCGGGTGAGCGCGACGCGGCCAACGCGGCGACCGAGGCGGACGCGTTCAAGCGCACGCGCATCGCCGAGGCGAACAAGGTCGCGGCGGTCAACGACGCCGAGGCAGCCGCGCAGGCCACGATCCGCGCGGGCAACGCCGAGCGCGACCGTCAGCTCGCCGAGGCGCAGGCGCTCGAGGCGCTCGGTCTGGCGCGCGCCGCGGCGGCGAAGGCCGAGGGTCTGGCGACGGCCGAGGCGACCAAGGCCCAGGCCGAGGCGCTGCGCGAGCAGGGCGAGGCGATCCTCGCCCAGCAGGTCATCGCGGTCCTGCCCGAGATCGTCAAGGCTGCGGCCGACCCGATCTCGGCGATCAAGCAGCTCACGGTCGTCTCCACCGACGGCGCCTCGGCGGTCACGAAGACCGTCGGGCAGGTGCTGGGCGAGGGCCAGGAGGTGGTCAAGTCGCTCACGGGCATCGACATCGCCTCGGTGCTCTCGGGCGCGGCGGGCGGCATCGCCTCGGGCGTGCTCAGCACGCACGCGGGCAGCAGCAGCAACGGAGCCTGACCGGACGAGCGACGAGGGGCTCAGCCCGTGCGGCGGGCGAGCCCCTCGTCGAGCTCGTCGAGGATGCGTCGGCACTCCTCGACGTCCCAGGGCGTGCCGGCGAGCTCGAACTCGAAGAGGATCGGCCGCCCGGAGCGCTGCGCGATCTCGCGCGCGGCCTTCTGGTAGTACCGGCCGAAGTTGCGGTTTCCCGAGCCCATGACACCGACGAGCGCACGGCGGTTGCGCTCGGAGCGCAGGAATCGGCGCACGGCCTCGGGGATGGTGTCGTTCGCGTCGTTCCCGGTCTTGTACGACGGGGTGAGCAGCACCCACGGCCCGTCGACCTCGCTCAGCCGGTGCTCGCGCTCGGCGAGGTTGAACGCGGGTCGCTCGAGCCGCTCGGCGAACGTGCGGACGAGGCCGCTCGAGGACGAGTAGTAGTAGACCGGGGTGCGACGCACGCCTGCGAGCATCGCCGCCCGTGCGCCGCGTCGCTCGGGCACATGGTCCCGGTCAGGTCGATACTGGGCGCGTGATCACACGTGAGCTCGCCCTGCGCCTGCGGGGCACCGGCCTGCACTGGCACCCGGTGTCGGGTGACCGGTTCGGCGTGCTCGTCGACGGCGTGGACGAGATCTTCACGGTGAGCGACATGACCATCCAGGCGCACGACTACCCGACGGGCACGGTGCTGGGGTTCAACGGCACCACCGAGTGGGCGCTCGACTCGGTGTCGCTGCAGGACGCGGTCTGGCTGCCGCGCGAGGACCAGCTGCGTGACCTGCTCGGCGGCACGTTCCGCTCGCTCGCGCGGTCGACCGACGGTTCCTTCCAGGTGCTCGTCGAGCTGGCAGGGCGCCCGGAGCAGGTGTTCACCGCCGACCGCGCCGAGGACGCGTACGCCCTCGCGCTGCTGTCTCTGATCGAGGCGGCCGTCGACCGACGGTGAGGCCCCACTAGACTCTCGGCCATGTCCACCCTCTCTCGCGACGAGGTCGCGCGTGTGGCGGGGCTGGCCCGGATCGACCTGACACCCGCCGAGCTCGACCGGCTCGCGGGTGAGCTCGACGTCATCGTCGAGTCGGTCGCGCGCGTGAGCGAGATCGCCACGCCGGACGTGCCGGCCACCAGCCACCCCCTGCCGCTGACGAACGTGTTCCGAGCCGACGTGCCCGAGCCCCCGGTCGACCGTGACGCGGTGCTCGCCGCGGCACCGGCCGCGCAGGACGGCAAGTTCCTGGTCCCGCAGATCCTGGGGGAGGACGCATGAGCGCCGACCTGACCCGGATCTCCGCGGCGGCCCTGGCCGACAAGCTGCAGGCGGGCGAGGTGTCGAGCGTCGAGGCGACGCGCGCGCACCTGGACCGCATCGCGGCCGTCGAGCCCGCGGTCCACGCGTTCCTGCACGTGTCCGACGAGGACGCGCTCGCGACGGCGGCCGACGTGGACGCGCGCCGCGCAGCGGGCGAGGACCTGCACCCGCTGGCCGGCGTGCCGATCGCCGTCAAGGACGTCGTGGTGACCAAGGGCGTCCCGACGACCGCGGGCTCGAAGATCCTCGAGGGCTGGGTCCCGCCGTACGACGCGACGCTGGTCGAGCGCATCAAGGCCGCAGGCCTGCCGATCCTCGGCAAGACGAACATGGACGAGTTCGCGATGGGCTCGTCGACCGAGCACTCCGCGTACGGCAACACGCACAACCCGTGGGACCTGGACCGGATCCCGGGCGGCTCGGGCGGCGGCAGCGCCGCGGCCGTGGGCGCGTACGAGGCGCCGCTCGCGATCGGCACGGACACCGGCGGCTCGATCCGCCAGCCGGCCGCGGTCACGGGCACGGTGGGCGTCAAGCCCACGTACGGCTCGGTGTCCCGCTACGGGCTGATCGCGCTCGCGAGCAGCCTGGACCAGGCGGGTCCGGTGACGCGCACGGTGCTCGACTCGGCGCTGCTGCACGAGCTCATCGGCGGGCACGACCCGCGTGACTCGACGTCGATCGCCGAGCCGCTGCCCGACCTCGTCGGCGCGGCGCGCCTCGGTGCGCTGGGAGACCTGTCCGGCGTGCGCGTGGGCGTCATCACCGAGCTGCAGGGCGAGGGGTACCAGGCGGGTGTGCTGGCCCGGTTCCACGAGTCGCTCGAGCTGCTGCAGCGCGCAGGCGCCGAGATCGTCGAGGTCTCCTGCCCGCACTTCACGTACGCGCTCGCGGCGTACTACCTGATCCTGCCCGCAGAGGCGTCGAGCAACCTCGCGAAGTTCGACGGCATGCGGTTCGGCCTGCGGGTCGAGCCGAGCGAGGGACCGGTGACGGCGGAGCGCGTCATGGCGGCGACCCGCGGCCAGGGCTTCGGCGACGAGGTCAAGCGGCGCATCATCCTCGGCACGTACGCGCTGTCCGCGGGCTACTACGACGCCTACTACGGCAGCGCGCAGAAGGTGCGCACGCTGATCCAGCGCGACTTCGCGGCCGCGTTCGCGCAGGCCGACGTGCTCGTCTCGCCCACGGCGCCGACGACCGCGTTCAAGCTGGGCGAGAAGCTCGACGATCCGCTGGCGATGTACCTCAACGACGTCGCGACGATCCCCGCGAACCTCGCGGGGGTCCCGGGCCTGTCGCTGCCCGCGGGCCTGTCGGACGACGGCCTGCCCGTCGGCTTCCAGGTGCTCGCACCGGCCAAGGCCGACGACCGCCTCTACCGGGTGGGTGCGGCGCTCGAGGCGCTGCTCGAGAACGAGTGGGGCGGCCCGCTGCTGGCCAAGGCCCCGGAGCTGGAGGTGGCGCGATGAGCCACGCAGTCGTCGACCTGGTCGACTACGACGACGCGATCGCACGCTTCGACCCCGTCATCGGGATCGAGGTGCACGTCGAGCTCGGCACACGCACGAAGATGTTCGACGCGGCGCCGGCCGGGTTCGGCGAGGAGCCGAACACGTCGGTCACGCCCGTGTCGCTGGGCCTGCCGGGCAGCCTGCCGGTGGTCAACGGCACCGCGGTCGAGTACGCCATCCGGATCGGGCTCGCACTCAACTGCTCGATCGCGCAGACCTGCCGCTTCGCGCGCAAGAACTACTTCTACCCGGACGTCCCGAAGAACTTCCAGACGTCGCAGTACGACGAGCCCATCGCGTACGACGGCCACGTCGACGTCGAGCTCGAGGACGGCACGGTGTTCCGCGTCGAGGTCGAGCGCGCGCACATGGAGGAGGACGCCGGCAAGAACACGCACGTCGGCGGCAGCACGGGCCGCATCCACGGCGCGGAGTACTCGCTGGTCGACTACAACCGTGCGGGGATCCCGCTGGTGGAGATCGTGACGCGCCCCATCACGGGTGCGGGTGAGCGGGCGCCCGAGGTGGCGCGCGCGTACGTGCAGACCCTGCGTGACCTGTTCCGTGCGCTGGAGGTCTCCGAGGCGCGCATGGAGCGCGGCAACGTCCGTGCGGACGTGAACGTGTCGCTGCGTCCGACGCCGCAGAGCCCGTTGGGCACGCGGACCGAGACCAAGAACGTGAACTCGTTCCGCTCGGTCGAGCGCGCGGTCCGCTACGAGATCTCCCGGCAGGCCGCGGTGCTCGACGCGGGTGGCGCGGTCGTCCAGGAGACCCGGCACTGGCACGAGGACACCGGCACCACGACGAGCGGGCGCGTGAAGTCCGACGCCGAGGACTACCGGTACTTCCCGGAGCCCGATCTCGTGCCGATCGCGCCGGACCGGGCATGGGTCGAGGAGATCCATGCGGCGCTCCCGGAGCTGCCCGCGGCTCGTCGTCGTCGCCTGCAGGGCGAGTGGGGCTTCGCGGACGCGGAGATGCGCGACGTCGTCAACGCGGGTGCGATCGAGCTCATCGAGGCGACCGTGGCGGCCGGCGCGGCACCGGCCGCGGCGCGCAAGTGGTGGATGGGTGAGCTGGCCCGCACCGCCAAGGAGCGCGAGGTCGAGCTTGCCGAGCTACCGATCACGCCCACGCAGATCGGTGCGCTGCAGGCCCTCGTCGACGCCGGACGGATCAACGACAAGCTGGCGCGCCAGGTGCTCGAGGGCGTGCTGGCGGGGGAGGGCGACCCGGAGCAGGTCGTCGTCGCGCGCGGGCTCGAGGTCGTGTCCGACGACGGTCCGCTCCTCGAGGCGATCGACGCCGCGCTCGCCGCGCAGCCGGACATCGCCGAGAAGATCCGGTCGGGCAACCTCGGGCCGGTCGGCGCGATCATCGGTGCGGTGATGAAGGCGACGCGTGGCCAGGCCGACGCGGGCCGCGTGCGCGAGCTCGTCCTCGAGCGCGTGTCGTCATGATCGAAACTTTCTAGATCGCCGCGGCTGGCGCCGCTCGATCGCCACGAAGCCCCCGGTCGGCCGTCAGCCGATCGGGGGCTTCTTCGTGCGCCCCACCACCCACGTCGGGTCGCGACTCATGCCTGGTACGTGCCGAGTTGTGCGTGCTTGGCCGCGCGCTCGTGACCTCGTCGATGTCAGCGCGGCGCATGTCGCCCTGGAACGGTATCGAAATCGTTACCGAAAGATCGCCCCGTCAGGAGCGATACCGGGCTAGCCTCGCGCCACCGAGAACGGTCCACGTCACGCAAAGGAGCGTCGATGTCTACTCATTCCCAGGTACGCGGAAGGCGAAGGGTGGCGAGTCTCGCCGCTCTAGCCCTGCTGGCAGCACCGCTGACAGCCGTGGTGGGCGCGGGTGCCGCGACCGCGGCGGACGGTCCGACCGCCTTGCTCGCGGCCGACTTCGACGACGGGACCTCCGGCGGACTCGTGCAGTCCGGTGCGGACGGCACCTACGTCGACCTCGGCGACGGCAACAAGGTCTACCAGGTGGTCCGCGGGGCCAGCTTCGACGGTCTCGAGACGCCCGAAGGCCTGCTCGCGGGCCTCGAGCCCGGGACGGTCGTGACCATCTCGGCCGAGGCACGCATCGTCGACGGCGACACCAACGTCGGGGCGCGCTGGGTCACCAAGCCTGCCTACGAGTGGCTGGCGAGCAGCACGTTGACCGACGAGTGGACGACTGTCACCGCGGCCTACACGGTGCCGGAGACCGGCGCCCAGTCCTCGTTCTTCTTCGGCACGGGCCCCTACCCGGAGCCGGAGCCCGCGCTGGCGTTCACCTACCAGCTCGACGACGTCGTCGTGACCGCGACCCCCGTTCCGGCGAGCGAGCCGACGGTCATCCTCAGCAACGACTTCGAGTCGACCATCGCCCCGTGGGGCGGCCGGGGATCGACCGTTGTCGCCACGGACACCGAGAAGCACGGCGGAGCCAAGAGCCTGTCCGTCTCCGCGCGCAGCGCGAACTGGGCGGGGACTCAGGCGACGCTGACGTCCACGCTCGTCGAGGGCACGCCCTCCACCGTGTCGGCCTGGGTCAAGCTCCCGGCGGGCACTGCGGGCACCACGTCGATCAAGCTGACGGCGCAGACCAACAGCGGCGGCGACGACTCGTACGCGACCGTGGCGACCGCGACCGACGTGACCGACCAGGAGTGGGTCGAGCTCTCCGGGACGTACACGCGCCCGGCGGGTCTCACGTCGGTCATCCTGTACTTCGAGGCCGAGGACATCGGCGAGGCTCACCCGAGCTTCCTCGTCGACGACGTGCTGATCACCGGGCAGGCTGGCGACGACTACGTCGAGACCGACCCCGACTTCGTCAAGGGTGGTGCGCTCAACCCGGTCACGACGCCCGTCGAGGCCGCGCGCGGCACGACGAAGACGAGCGCGCTCACGTTCGACGACGGCCCCAACGGCGCGGCGACGACCGAGCTCCTGGACTTCCTCGCGGCCAACGACGTGCACGCCACGTTCTGCGTGATCGGCCAGAACGTCCAGGCCCCGGGCGGCGCCGACATCCTCAAGCGGATCGTCGCCGACGGCCACACGCTGTGCAACCACTCCACCGACTACGACTCGATGGACGCACTGAGCAAGCAGCAGGTCGCTGACAAGCTCAAGCAGAACCTGCAGATCATCCGCACGGCGCTCGGTGACCCGAACGCCGAGGTTCCGTACTTCCGCGCACCGAACGGCGCGTGGGGGCAGACGAACCAGGTCGCGGTCGCGCTCGGCATGCAGCCGCTCGCGGTGACGAACCTGATCTTCGACTGGGACGGTGCCGAGAACGCCGGTGACGAGGCCAAGCTCACGGCCGCGCTGCGCAGCACGATCACCTCGAACCCGGGCGAGATCGTCCTGGTCCACGACGGCGGTGGCAACCGCACCGCCGGGGTCAACGCGGTCAAGACGGTCGTCGCCGAGCTCCTCGCCGACGGCTGGACGTTCACGCTGCCGGCCGGCGGCGCCGCGCCCAAGGGCGTCACGCTCGTCGAGTCGGACTTCGAGGACGGCACGCTGCAGGGCTGGTCGGCACGCGACGACGGCAACGGTGTCGCGACGCTCGCCGTGCAGGACGAGGTCGCGCACGAGTCGACCTACGCCGCGCGCGTCTCCGACCGCACGTCACAGGGCCAGGGCCTGCAGTTCCCGGTCACCGAGAAGGCGACCCCCGGCGCGACGTACGACGTCTCGGCGTGGGTCAAGTTCGAGGGCACGCCCGGTGACATGACGCTGTCGTCCCGGACGCTCACGGGGGAGACCCAGAGCTTCTCCAACCTCGTGCAGTTCACGGGCCTGTCGTCGAGCCAGTGGGTGCACCTCACGGGCACGTTCACCATGCCGGCGTTCGCGGACGCCGCGGAGCTCTACTTCGAGACCGCGTGGGCGCAGGGTGAGGCGGGCAACACCTCAACGTTCGTCATCGACGACATCCTGGTGCGCTCGACGCCGCCGTCGCAGATCGAGGACCTCACCCCGCTCAAGGACACGGTGACGTTCCCGGTGGGCGTGGCGATCGACTCGCGCGAGATGGCGGGCTCGGCCTCCGAGCTGCTGCTCAAGCACTTCAACCAGGTCACGGCCGAGAACTACATGAAGGTCGAGGCGTGGTACGCCGAGGAGGGCGGTGTGGACACGTTCCGCATGCACTCCGAGGCCAAGGCGCTGCTCGACTTCGCGCAGGAGAACGACCTGCGGGTCTACGGCCACGTGCTCGCCTGGCACGGCCAGACGCCGCAGTGGTTCTACGAGGACGACGAGGGTGCGCTGCTCGCTCCGGACGCGATGCGTCAGCGGCTGCGGGACCACATCTTCAACGTCGCACGCACGATCGCGGAGCAGTACGGGCCGTTCGGCTCGGACACCAACCCGATGGTGGCGTGGGACGTCGTCAACGAGGTGATCGACGACGGCACCGGGTACGCGGACGGCATGCGCCGCTCCACGTGGTACCAGATCCTCGGTGAGAGCTTCGTGGACTCGGCGTTCGAGTACGCGAACGAGGCCTTCAACGACGAGTACGCCGCCGAGGGCGTCGAGCACCCGGTCGCGCTGTTCATCAACGACTACAACACGGAGCAGACGGGCAAGCGCGGGCGCTACAAGGCGCTCGTCGAGCGCCTGATCGACCGCGACGTGCCGATCGACGGCGTGGGCCACCAGTTCCACGTCGCCCTCTCGACGCCGGTCAGCACGCTCGGCGCCGCCCTGGCCGACTTCGACGGCATGAAGAAGGCCGACGGCACGAACCTGCTCCAGGCGGTCACCGAGCTCGACGTGTCGGTCGGCTCGGCGGACACGGCCAAGGCCATCGACCAGGGTTACTACTACCAGGCGGCGTTCGACTCGTTCCGTCAGTACGCCGAGGACCTGTTCTCGGTGACGGTCTGGGGCCTGACCGACAGCCGGTCGTGGCGCGCGTCGAACAACGGCAAGCCGTTGCTGTTCGACGACTACTTCAAGGCGAAGTACGCCTTCTACGGTGCCGCCGGCCTCGACCTGCCGCCGGCGCTCCGCAGCGCGAACGCGTTCGCGGCCGACGCCGGTGGCGACTACACGGCGACTTCCGCGCAGTGGAAGCGTCTGCCGCTGCACACCGTCGGTGAGAACGCGAGGTTCCAGCTGCGCTGGTCGGCCGACCGGCTCACGGCGTACGTCGACGTGGACGACACGACGGTGGACGCGACCGACGCGGTGACGTTCGTGACCTCCGAGGGTGCGGTGAGCTTCGGCCGTGACGGCGAGGGTGACCTCGACGGCGTGGCGACCGAGCGCGAGGGTGGCTGGACCGCCGTCGTGCAGGTGCCGCTCAGCGGTGCCGAGCGCGGGGATGTGGTCGACCTCGACGTGCAGGTGGTCGACGGCGACGACAGGGCGACGTGGAACACGCCGGGTTCGCTGGGTTCGGTGTCGCTCGTCGAGGAGCTGTCGTACCTCGAGGTGCCGGCCACGACGACGGCGCCGACGATCGACGGCACGGTCGACGCGGCCTGGGCCGGCGCGAGCTCGGTGCAGACACTGAAGGCGACGTCGGGCTCCGGCGGTGCCATCGGCACCTTCCGCACGCTGTGGAAGGACAACCTGCTGTACGTCCTGGCGGACGTCGCAGACCCGGTCGTCGACACCACGGGCAGCGACCCGTGGATCAAGGACTCGGTCGAGATCTACGTCGACGGCGGCAACGTCAAGAACGGCTCGTACCGGTACGACGAC
>NZ_LFKW01000130.1:37721-43893 GCF_001040865.1 Cellulomonas sp. A375-1
ACGAGCCGTTCCAGCGCAACCGGCTGACCAGCGCGGTCGTCCCGACGGCGACCGGCTACCGGGTCGAGGCGGCGATCAGCCTCCTCGAGTACGGCGGTCTCGGGACGTTCCACGGCCTGGACTTCCAGGTCAACGACGCCGCGAGCGGCAGCCGGCACGCGATCACCAACTGGGCCGAC
This sequence comes from Cellulomonas sp. A375-1, assembly GCF_001040865.1. Classification (NCBI taxonomy): domain Bacteria; kingdom Bacillati; phylum Actinomycetota; class Actinomycetes; order Micrococcales; family Cellulomonadaceae; genus Cellulomonas; species Cellulomonas sp. A375-1. The sequence continues at coordinate 37,901 of NZ_LFKW01000130.1, forward strand.
CCGACGGGTGCGGGCTACCAGAGCACCGCCCACTGGGGTGTCGGCCGACTCGTGGAGGCGAAGGTCGTCCCGCCGGCGACCGTCAAGCCGAAGGTGACGGCGAACCCGTCGTCGGCGACGGTGGACCGCGGCACCACGGTGGTGCTGCGTGCGGCGGCGACGGGGACCCCGACGCCGACCGTCCAGTGGCAGCGACGCGCTGCCGGCACGACGAGCTGGACGGCCGTCACGGGCGCCACGAAGACCTCGCTCGCGGTGGTCGTCGGGGCGGCCAACCACGGCGCGTCCTACCGGGCGGTGTTCACCAACACCGCCGGTTCGGCGATCACCACGGCGGCGACGGTCAAGGTGAAGCCGTACGCGCCGAAGGTCACGAAGAACCCGAAGTCGGTGACGACGGCCAAGGCGGGCACGAAGGTCACGCTCACGGCGGCGGCCTCGGGCTTCCCGACCCCGTCCGTGCGCTGGCAGCAGCGCGGCGTCGGGTTCTCGCAGTGGAAGACGATCGCCGGTGCCACGGGGACGTCGCTCACGGTCAAGGTGCCCGCCACCAGCGGGGGTGTCGAGGTGCGCGCGGTGTTCACGAACTCCGCGGGCTCGGCGACGACCAAGACCGCGCTGGTCCGCAAGGCACGCGTGGCCCCGAAGGTGGTCACGGCGCCGCAGTCGGTCACGGTCCAGCGGGACTCGGTCGCGACATTCACCGTGCGGGTCTCCGGCACGCCGGCCCCGTCGGTCCAGTGGTACGAGCGCCGGGCCGGTGCGAGCTCGTGGGTCACGCTCACGGGTGCGACCGCGACGAAGCTCCAGGTCGTGGCCACCAAGGCCCGGAACGGAGCCCAGTACCGGGTGGTCGTGACCAACGCTGCGGGTCGTGCGACCAGCACGGCGGCCACGTTGACCGTGCGCTGACCCCGGGCCGGACCTGTCCGGCCCGGAACAGGACGACGGCGGCGACGCCGCGGAGACTGGCTGAGCTCCGCGGCGGCGCCGCCGTCGCACGTCCGGCCCGTCGGGGGTGAGACCCGGTGCGTGCGACACCCCGCAGGCCCCGAGTCCCTGCCGGAGGGCCGGGCGCGGCACTACCCTCGGGTGACCGACCGGGGAGGGCCGATGACGAGGCAGCGCGTCGACACGCCGACGTTGCAGGGCGAGATGCTCACGCTCCGCCCGATCCGCGTCGACGACGCGCAGGCCCTGTGGGAGTCGGTGAGCGACCCCGAGGGCATGCGGCTGACGGGCACGACCCGCCGCTTCACGCTCGAGGAGGCGCGGGACTGGTGCGCGAACGTCGGGGAGCTGCCCGGCCGCGTCGACCTCGCCATCACGCTCGTCGGCCACGACGAGTACCTCGGGGAGATCGTCCTCGACGACATCGACGAGCACCTGCAGAGCGCGTCCCTGCGCCTCGCGATGCGACCCGGGTACCGCGGTCGCGGCTACGGCACGGAGGCGATCGAGCTGGTCCTCGGGTTCGCGTTCGACGGGCTCGGGCTGCACCGGGTCGGGCTCGACGTCCTGGCGATCAACCCGCGTGCGCAGGCGCTGTACGAGAACCTCGGGTTCCGGGTCGAAGGGCGCCGGCGCGACGCGTACCGCGACGGCGAGCGCTGGTGCGACGCGATCGACATGGGGCTGCTCGAGGACGAGTACCGAGCGGGACAGTTCGGCGACGCGGCCCGCTGAGCCCCCACGCCGTTATCACGGCACCGCCCGTCCCCGGTGGTGAGGGGGTCCCGGGGGCCCCACGATGGGCGGATGGACGATGGCGCCATGGATCGCGGTGACCTCCCGGAGCAGAACCCCGTCGACCCGACCCCGGGTGACGGTGCACTGAGCAGCGACGGCCCGGCGGTACGCGTGGGCGAGGCCGACGCCCGGCCGCCGCGGGACCGCGCGTTCTTCGGCCACCCGCTCGGCCTGATGACGCTGTTCGGCACCGAGCTGTGGGAGCGTTTCAGCTACTACGGCATGCGCGCGATCCTGCTGTACTTCCTGACCGACACGATCGCCAACGGCGGGCTCGGGCTCGACGACGCCCTCGGCAACGCGGTCGTCGCGGCGTACGGCGCCTCGGTGTACCTGCTGTCGGTGATCGGCGGCTGGCTCGCCGACCGGATGATCGGCGCGCGGCGGTCGGTGCTGTACGGCGGAGTGGTGATCGCCGCGGGTCACGTGAGCCTGTCGGTGCCGAACGCGTCGTTCTCCTACCTCGGCATCGTGCTCGTCGCGCTCGGCACGGGACTGCTCAAGCCCAACGTCTCGAGCATGGTCGGCGACCTGTACTCGCGCGACGACGTGCGGCGCGACTCGGGATTCTCGATCTTCTACATGGGCATCAACATCGGCTCGCTGTTCGCGCCGATCCTCGTCGGCATCGCGCGCGAGATCGGCGGCTACCACGCGGGCTTCGCGGTCGCTGCCGTCGGCATGGCGATCGCGCTGGGGTTCTTCGTGGCCGGGCGCCACCTGCTGGGCGGCGCGGGGGACGTGCCGCCCAACCCGCTCACCGCGGCCGACCGTCCGGGTGTGGTGCGGCTGGTCCTCGCGGTCGCGATCGGCTGCCTCGTCGCGCTCGGCATCGCGGCGCTCGTCTCGGGCGGCTTCACGACGACGACGCTGATCGACGCGCTCTCGTACATCGCGCTCGCTGCGCCCGTGGCGACGTTCTGGGTCATGTTCCGCTCGCCCAAGGTCACCGACCGCGAACGGTCCCGGCTGCGCGCGTACATCCCGCTGTTCGTCGCGGCGATGCTGTTCTGGATGATCTTCGAGCAGGCCGCGAGCACGCTGTCCGCCTACGCGCGCGACAACACCGAGCTGACGATCTTCGGGTTCGAGGTCTCGCCCGCGTTCTTCCAGTCGGTGAACCCGGCCTCGATCATCCTGCTCGCGCCGGTGTTCGCGTGGCTGTGGGTCCGGCTCGACGACCGGCCGCCGACCGCCGTCAAGTTCGCGATCGGCCTGTCGTTCGCCGCGCTGTCGTTCCTGTTCCTCGCGGGCGCGTCCGCGCTCGCGGGCGACGGGAAGTCGCCCTGGTGGGTGCTCGTGGTGGTCTACGTCATCCAGACGATCGGCGAGCTGTGCCTGTCGCCCGTCGGCCTCGCGGCGACGACGCTGCTCGCGCCCCGGGCGTTCAAGGGTCAGGCCATGGCGCTGTGGTTCCTGGCGACCAGCGCGGGCAACGCGATCACGGCGCAGCTCGTGCAGGCCACGAGCGGGGCGAGCCCGACCGCGTACTTCGGTGGGATCGGCGCGGTCGCGCTGGTGTTCGCGATCGCGATGTTCGCCATCGCGCCCTGGGTCACGCGGCACATCTACGAGGGCACGGAGGTCGTCGGGGCAAAGAGGACGGCCGCGCACTGACCGACGGGCCCGCGCCCCGGGCGGGGCGGGCTCGCCGCCGTCAGGTCAGGGGGCGTCAGCCGAGAGGCCGGCAGGACGCACGCTCGACGAGCGCGGTGGGCAGGCGCAGGTGCGTCGGCACGTCCCTCTCGGCGAGCAGGTCGATCAGCAGCTGGAGCGCGCGGGCGCCGATGTCGCGCAGCGGCTGGCTCACCGTGGTGAGCGGCGGGTCGCACAGCGCGGACTCGGGGACGTTGTCGAAGCCGATCACCGACAGGTCCCGGGGCACGTGCAGCCCGAGCTCGCGAGCGATCTCGACCGTCCGGATCGCCGACAGGTCGTTCGCGGCGAACACGGCGGTCGGGCGGTCGGGGCGGTCGAGCAGGTCGCGAGCGGGCTGGGTCGCCGTCTCCGGGCGGTACCCACCGTTCACGACGAGCGTCTCGTCGACCGGGAGGCCGGCGGACGCCATCGCCGAGCGGAAACCGGCCTCGCGCAGGCGCGCGGACTCGAGGTCGGGCCGTCCGCCCATGAGCCCGATGCGGCGGTGGCCGAGGGCCAGGAGGTGCTCGGTGGCCATGACGCCGCCGGCGAAGTTGTCGGAGTCGACCGTCGGCAGCCCGGACGGGCCGGTGTGCGGGTCGATCGCGACGACGGGGATCACGCCGCGTGCGTCCACGACCGTCGGGGTCACGATGATCGCGCCGTCGATGAGCGTGCCGCCGAGACGCGAGAGGTACCGGCGCTCCCAGCCGACGTCGGCGCGCCGACCGCCCGCCGAGTACGCGAGCAGCTCGTACTCGGTCGACCCGATCGCGTCCGAGGCGCCCTTGAGCAGCTCGGTCGAGAACGGCTCGAACTCCGCGACGAGGATCCCGACGACGTGCGTGCGGTGCGAGCGCAGGCTCGACGCGCCGAGGCTCGCCTCGTAGCCCAGGTCGGAGATGACCTGCTGAACGCGGTCGAGAGTCGACTGCGCGACCCCGTACCGACCGTTGACGACCTTCGAGACGGTCGCCACCGACACTCCCGCCTGGCGGGCGACGTCGGCCATCTTGACCCGGCCCGTGTGCTCCACGGCGCGATCCTATGGCATCGGTTTCATAACGGTGTCGATAACGGTGTCGATATCGATTGACTAGTTCTCCGAAACTTTGTCATGCTCCTCCCGTCCAGGTGGGTCAACGAAGACTGAAGGGACCAGACATGGCACGCATGCGTCGTGCAACGGCGGGCATCGCGCTCGCGACGACGATCGCTCTCCTCGCCGCCTGCAGCAGCGGAGGTGACTCCCCGTCGGGTGACGGGAGCACCGGTGGTGGGGACGGCGGCAAGAAGGAAGACGTCACGATCTCGTGGTGGCACAACTCCAACACGGGTGACGGCAAGGTCTACTACGACAAGGTCGCGGCGGACTTCGAGGCCGCGAACCCGGGCGTCACCGTCGAGGTGAGCGCCATGCAGCACGAGGACATGATCACCAAGCTCGAGGCCGCGTTCCAGGCCGGGGACGCCCCGGACATCTACATGGAGCGTGGTGGCGGCGAGCTCCGCGACCACGTCAACGCGGGCATCACGAAGGACCTGTCCGAGTCGGCTGCGGACACGATCGCCAAGCTCGGTGGCTCCGTCGCCGGCTTCCAGGTCGACAGCAAGACGTACGCCCTGCCGTTCTCCCTCGGCGTGGTGGGCTTCTGGTACAACAAGGCCCTCTTCGCCCAGGCCGGCATCACGGCGCCCCCCACGACGTGGGACGAGATGTACGCGGCGATCGACAAGCTGAAGGCCGCGGGCATCGTCCCGCTGTCCGTCGGCGCCGGCGAGGGCTGGCCGGCCGCGCACTACTGGTACTACTTCGCGCTGCGCCAGTGCTCGCAGGACGTCCTGACGGGCGCCGTGTCGTCGCTCGACTTCTCGGACCCCTGCTTCGTCCGTGCGGGCGAGTCCCTGCAGGAGTTCCTGGACGCCGAGCCCTTCAACGACGGCTTCCTGAGCACCGTGGCCCAGAAGGGCCCGTCGAGCGCCTCGGGCATGCTCGCCACCGGCAAGGTCGCGATCGAGCTCCAGGGTCACTGGGAGCCCGGCGTGATGCAGGGCATCACCGACGAGCTCGGCTCCGAGGGCATCGGCTCCGACCTGGCGTGGTTCGCGTTCCCGGCGGTCTCCGACGGTGACGGCGACCCGGCCGCTCAGCTCGGTGGCGGCGACGCCTGGGCCGTCAGCAACGACGCGCCCGACGCCGCGGTCGACTTCGCGCAGTACCTGCTGTCCGACGAGGTCCAGAAGGGCTTCGCCGAGCTCGACATGGGTCTGCCGACCAACCCGACGGCGTCGAAGTACGTCTCGGACGCCGCGCTGGCGAGCCTCCTCGAGGTCCGCGACGCGTCGCCGTTCATCCAGCTCTACTTCGACACGGCGTTCGGCAAGGCGATCGGTGACGCGATGAACTCGAAGATCGTCGACCTGTTCGCAGGCAAGGCCACCCCGCAGGACATCGTCGACGCCACGCAGGCGGCGGCTGACGCGGAGAAGTGATCGACGTGGCAGACGAAGCGACCGCCCGCCTGGGCGTCCCCGCCTCGCCTGCGACGTCCACCCCGACCGTCCCGGTCGCCGGTCGCGCTTCGGCGCGGCCGGCGACCGGCCGG